>NZ_JACHHY010000017.1 GCF_014202905.1 Chitinivorax tropicus
AATGTACAGCTCAGTGCCGGGCGGGCCCTGGTCCAGAAGGCGCTGCAGGGGATCAGTCTGTTCACCCACAGGGTCGGCATGAAGCTGATTGCCGCGAGTGGCAAGCTGACTGTGCAGGCGCAGGATGGCGAAGCCGAAATCGGCTCGGCCAAGTCGATGTATCTCTATTCCGTCGATGACATGGTGCGCATCGATGCGGGCAAGGGCATCCTGCTCACTTCCGGCGGGGCATACATCAAGATCGCCAATGGCCAGATCGAGCTCGGTGCTCCAGGTGATCTCGCCTTCAAGACCGCTCGCAAAAGCTTTGAGGGGCCAAGCAGCGTAGCTGCACTGACACACACACTGCCCAAGAGCCAGACCAGCATGGATGAACGCTTTATTTTGCGTTATACCGATGGCCAGCCAGTCAAGAATCAGCCTTACCGAATCACCAAGGAAAATGGCGAGGTCATTGAAGGCATCACCGACGAGAAAGGTCACACGCAGCTCATTGAGGATCAGCTCATGCAAGAGCTGACACTGACCCTCCTGCCACGTCCAGATGGCAGTACCAAACACCCAGTTGCAGCGACCCAGGCAACCAATGCAACAACATCGGGCGAACAGCAGCCAAGCAGGCAACAGCCCGCACCAGACAGCATATCAACCGAGCGCATATCTTCACAGCCCGACCCGTCAATTGCCCCTGCACCCGATCAGGACGAACCCATCACCGTTTAGGTATTTGTAAACCATGACAGACAGAGACCCTCCCGTCCGGAATATCAAAACCAGCTTCGAAAAGAATGGCCGGCCCAACTACAAATCCATGACCAGCTCCAGCAGTTTTACTACTCGGGCTGCTTGTACCATCCAAAGCGATATCGCCATTCCGATCATTTTGCTGCCTGGTGTCATGGGTACCAATCTACGTAGCAAAGACACACAGAAGCTGGTTTGGCGACCACCCAATGACCCGATCGAGGGCTTACTTGAGGGTTTTTCCCGCTGGTTCCAATCAGCCAAGAGTAGGCAGGAAAGCATGGTACCCAGCCAGACGGAGGTTGATCCCAGAGGCTGGCTTCATATTCCCGACGAAAATCTTCAGATCAATGAAGAGGAGGCAAAAATACGCGGCTGGGGCGAGGTGCATTGGGACAGTTATGGAGACTTCATGATGTATCTGGAAGCTCAGTTGAATAGCTTCTACTTCTCAAGCCTCCCGTCGGAGAACCCATCAAACAACACGTTGCACGATCGTATTTGCCAAGAGGTGGGAGCAGAGTGGGATATCGTATTAGGCGGTGACCAAACAGGCACACCCAGCTCATCGAAGGAACAAAAAACCTACAAGGACTTCCTGAAATGGGGCCCACAAAACGAGAAGTCTTTTACGCCATTGAGTGTAGATGAGCATAAGCATTTACGTGGTTTTTACTTTCCAGTTCATGCAGTCGGCTTCAATTGGTTGGAGTCATGTGAACAATCTGCCAAACGCTTGGAAAGTAGAATCCTCGAAATCAAGGCTAGGTACGAATCCAGTGAGACAAAGGGCAGTTGCCCATTCAAAGTACCAGGCGTCATTCTGATCACCCACTCCATGGGTGGATTCGTGGCAAGACGCTGCCAACAATTACCTGGAGTGGGGGATCTGATTCTGGGCGTAGTACACGGGGTGATGCCTGTCAATGGTGCGCCAGTAATCTATCGCCGACTGCGAGCTGGTACTGAAGTTCTTGGAAAAGGCCTCGGCATTATCGAAAGTTTCTTTACCGCCAAAGTCATCGGTTGGAGTGCAGAAGACATCACCTGCGTCATGGCCAACTCACCTGGTGCGCTGGAGCTATTACCCAACAGACACTACAACAACGGGAAGCCTTGGCTAGAGCTGCGGGCGACAATGCAGAAGAAGAATGAGAAGAGGGACAGGTGCAAGGAAACCACAGTCAACCTGCCAATTCGTTGCCCTTACGACGAGATTTATAGGCAAGAAACGGCATGGTGGCGTATGGTAGATCAGTCGCTGATCAATCCAGCCAAGTCGGCTCATCATAATGCGGAGGGTGAGCAACTCAAAATATCAGATTGGGATTCCTATCTCATGCAACTTGCTATAGCTGAAGAGTTTCATGAAAAATTGCATCCATCCTATTATGGAAATTTCACAAAGTACCACAATGAAAAAAGACTAGAACCTAACACAGGTGAATCAAAGAGATTATTTCACCCAAACAGCTACATGCACTTTGGGGTTGACAAAGAAAAAAAAGCATATGGAGTGCTAACTTGGTTTGCAAGTGAACTACCATTCAAGTTGACTGAACAACAATTAAAAGATGGTTTAATTCTGCCGAAATCCAACCATCTCGGCGCACTAACGGTTTCGCTTCCAGATAATCCAGGTCATCTCTTTAAATTCAACATCTGTGAGTGTAAGACGTGCGATGGCGATGTGGTTGTTCCAGAAAATTCATTTTCTTCGTTATTCAAGAATAGGACGCCCTCTTGCTCTTGCGAAGCTGACAAACACGGTCCTCTACAAGGCAAAAATCAATCCAATTCCACCGACGGGGCTAGTCTGCCCAATGCCACCTCAACCGAGTGCCAAGCTACAGAAGCCGAGGGCAAAAAGCCCGATCCCGGACAGGGACAGGGTATAGACCAAGTTGATGAACGCTTTTTATTAAAACAAATTTTCCTCATCAAAGGCCCGGAGCATGCGTCTTCTTACAAAAAGGCAGAAAATGAGAAAGATAAATGCCTTGATGATATTAGAAGAACGGTACTTTACTCTATCGGAAAAATAGCCAGCACCGTACCGTTACCAAATAGAGGGGAATAGTCATGAGAAAAAATTACTTCCGCCTTGGGCTATACCTATGTGGCTTGATTTGGTTTCCTTCAACCTCATTGCAAGCTGCTCCTATCAACAAAGGAATAACTGACAATATGGAAAAACAGACCGTTTGCCTTGGCCGATATTTGATTGATCTTCCCAAGGAAATAAACCTTGTTGGCAATTGGGCTGAAAAATTTGCCGGTTACAAACTTGAGACCAATATAAAAACACGCCAGCAATTTGATTCAGATTTAAATGACATGCGGAAAAATCTTGACCAAAGCCCACATCGAAAAGACCCATCTCGACTAAAGCTATTTAACGAAACCAAATCTGGCAATATTGTGGCATATTGGGAACATGATTTCAGCAATGTGGCATATATTCTGGAAGGGCATGCCTGGCATGAAGGTGTTCATTATAAGCTCAGCACCTATGCCAGTCGCAGTCGGTTTGAAAACACTGTCAATGAATTGAGAAAGGTGCTCCCAAAAATCGAATATAGAGCGGAGCATGAATTGCCCGCAAAAGACGGTTTATGTATACGCCATGGACTAGTAGCTGGGCAATTTGAGAAGAATGAAGGTGTGGAAATACAGGAATCCATCAAAGCACGGTTTCAACTCAAGCATCACCCAGATTTTTACCTCAGCCTTTCCAGTGACTCCAATTACTCAAAACTGGAAGAAGGACTGTTGGCACGTTGGAGCAAAGCCCAAGGCTCGTTGCTGGGGATGTTTGCCTCACTTGCCACGGGGGTCAGCACCTTACGTAAAGGCGAGCACCCGGTGAGCGAACTGCCAGGGGAGGAAGTATTGATCACTGCGCCAGGAGAGCGCGGCGGGCGTTTTCAGCAATTCACGTGGGAAACGCCCGGCAAGCCTGAATCAGTCATGTACCCACAGATCCAAATATCGCTAGAGAGTGGCTTCAATCCAGCTAATACCGGGCCAAGCAAGATTCAATCCAGTTTGAGTGATGAAGCCGCTATGAAGCTGTTCGACGAGATCGTGGGCAGTCTGCGCCTTAGACCGGTCACAGCAGCAGGCACCAAACAGCAGTCGGACGCAGCAGACCTGTTTCCCATCGACACCTTGGTTGCCAGCGGCCAGCCCTGCCCGCGAACCGGCACCTGGCGGTGTAGTGAGCGCAATGAGGATGTCGAGGGTGGGCACAATCGTGTATTTGAGCAAGGCGAGCTGCTGCCAGCTGTGATCCTGCTGGGCAAGCCCAACCTGTTTGGCAAACGGCCAGTGCAGACAAATTGGCCAACCGTCTGGCGCTTGGTATCCGCCCCAGAGGACAGTCAGCCGGAGTAGGCATCATGGTCATACCCCATCAGCAATGGGGTTGCACCGGCCCATGGTCTATTTCAAATATTGGTCCAGATACTGCGCCAGCTCCTGCTCGATCTTACCCTTCAAGCCAGACAGCAGCAGGCCCAGCTTTACATCGACTTTGACGTGCTTGTCGTTGACTTGGAACTGACCTGAGACACCGGGTCGGTCGAAGTGCAGGGCATCGCCCGACCAGCGGTAATCCAGGCCGACATCTTTCTTCAATTGTTCTGCTGCTTGTTGAACGAGTTGTCGGGCTTTTTCCAGTGGCAGCTGGTGTTGTCGTTCGATTGAAATGTGTGCCATGTATTCAGCGTCTTGATAGGTGTGGATCTGACCACGAACCCAATGGTCGTGGCGGTTTGATCGCCGCTGACATGTCGTTGCTGCACATATTCGACAATAAGCTGTCGGCGGTCTCGCTTTGTATTTTGGTGGGAAAACAGGTGGGATTCAACCCCGGACAAGCCGGGGCTGGGACATGCGTCCTTACGGTCACATATAGATACCCTTCATGATCTGCGTAAAGGCAATCTGATCCGGCGTCATACTGGCACTGCCCCCCTCCTGCTTGCCCAATGCGGCATCTGATTCACCGAACATCCGATATGAGGTGTTCATGATGACTTGGCTGACTTTGGGTAAAAGTGCATGCACCACTTGAGCAAAGATCCCCAACTTGGTTGCGATCCGCTGGGGGCGATAGATGATGGCTTGTGCGACCAGATCTGCCGCTTCATCCGGTGTGGCCATTGGCACGTTCTGATAGAGCTTGGTCGGTGCGGTCATCGCGGTCTTCACCAGTGGCATATTGATGGTAGTGAACTCGATCCCCTTATCGGCAAATTCAGATGCCGCGCAACGGGTGAATGCATCCAACGCTGCTTTAGAGGCAACATAGGCCGAGAAGCGTGGCGCATTGGTCAGCACGCCGATGGATGAGATATTGATGACATGGCCTTTCTTACGCGCCACCATGTGTGGCAACAGCCCCATCGTCAGTCGCAGGCAGCCAAAGTAGTTGAGCTGCATGGTGCGCTGGTAATCATGGAAACGGTCATAAGAATGCTCGATCCCACGCCGGATCGAGCGCCCCGCGTTATTGATCAGGATATCCACCCCACCGTGGTCATCCAATACTTGCTTGAGCATGGCATCAATCTCGTCCAGATTGGACAAATCGCAGCCATAGGTTGCCACCGTCGCACCCAATGCTTCGATTTCCGCTTTGGCCAGCGCGAGTTTCTCGGGGTCACGCGCCACCAGGATCAGCTTTCCACCTGCTTGCGCGATCTTCAGTGCAGCGGCCAACCCGATCCCTTGTGAGCCGCCGGTGATGAGCACCGTCTTGCCTTTGGCAGCGCCGTGTAAAGAGCGATCAATGTGCAGATCAGGATCCAGATGACGTTCCCAATAATCCCATAGCACCCAGGCATAATCTTCCAGCCTCGGCACCTTGATGCCTGCTGGTTTCAACAATGCTGCCGCATCACGATTGTCAAACCGCGCTGGATAATTCACAAACCGCATGATGTCTGGCGGCAGCCCCAGGTCACGCATCACAACATCCCGAATGCGCCGGATCGGGGTCAGCATCATCATGCCTTGCTTGATCATAGGCGGAATGAAGCCGAACAAGGCTGTGTTCAGCCGCACAGCAATATGTGGCGCATGGGCGGCGCGGGCAAAGATGTCAAGAATCTCCCCAACACGATACGGCTCAGGATCGGTCAGGTGGAAGCACTTGCCATGCTGCCCTTCCACATGGGCGATGTGGTCGATGGCCTTGACGACGAAATCCACTGGCACCAGGTTGATACGTCCGCCATCGATACCGATCGTGGGCATCCAAGGGGGGAGCAATCTGCGGTATTTCTGGATCAACTTGAAAAAATAGTATGGCCCATCGATCTTGTCGATTTCACCGGTTTTGGAGTCCCCCACCACCAAGCCAGGGCGGTAGATACGCCATGCGCCCTTGTATTCCTTGCGGATGATGGCTTCGGAATCATGTTTGGTGCGGAAATAGGGATGTTGCAGATTCTCCGCCTCATCGAACATATCTTCACGGAAGATTCCCTCATACAGCCCCGCAGCGGCTATCGAGCTGACCAGATGGAAGCACCCGGCTTTCACCCCCTCGGCAAAATGGGCGGCATTCCGCGTGCCTTCCACATTGGCCTGTTGCTGTTCCTCCGCCGAGGCTTTGAGATCGTAGATGGCCGCCAAGTGCATCAGGTGCTTGACCTTGCCTTTAAGCCTTTTGAGTTCAGTGGTCTTGATCCCCAACTGGGGCTGCGTGACATCACCGATCACCGGCACGATCTGGCCTTGGGTATCGCCCCATTTTGCTTTGAGCTCCTCCAGCTTGCTCTGTGACGATTCGCGTACAAGAACGTAGATGGTGTCCTGCGAGCGGGCCATCAATAGCGGAATCAAATGTCTCCCAATGAAGCCTGTAGCTCCCGTCACGAAGTACGACATATTTTCTCCCAGGAATATTTCAATTGACTTCTATTCAACCAACCCAGTACAACTATCCAATCAGTTTACTATTTAAATAAATACGATATTATTCATTAAAAGCAATGATGTATATCAAACATCACTGCAATCATTATGACACGACAAACCGAAAAATATTATTATCCCATCCATCAAAAATGTTTAGGTATACTCTTTTTCGAAAATAACTCATCAAGCCCTTGTCTGTATCAGGCAGCAGGCCTTCGCTGTCGCAGCTTGCCTGGTGGCCCTTACAGCGGCCAGGCCCTACACAGGATATTTCACGGTGAGAAATGTGAAATTTGATGTCAAGCGCGCCTAAACTTCAATTACCCAGCAGACATGTGGCCTTTTGAGATGAGCTTGTTTCTTAGCCTACTTGATGGAGTCAAAATGATCTGGAACCTCAATGGTCCGGAAAAGCGGAGTATGTCTGCCGTCGATACCGCCTGGCTGCGCATGGACAGGCGGACCAATCTGATGATGATCGTGGGCATTCTGATATTCGAATCCCCACTGCCTATTGATGAATTCAAACAGCTGCTGGAAACCCGCTTTCTGAAATACCGTCGATTCCGTCAATGCCCTGTTGGCAGCGGCACGTCGTATTACTGGGAGGATGCGCTTGATTTCCACCTTGATAACCATGTCAGCCGAGTCTCGTTGACCGACCGGGCCACGCATGCCGATCTGCAGGATTTCGTCTCGGAGCTAGCCAGCAGCAAGCTGGATGATCGGCACCCACTGTGGCATTTCCACCTGGTTGAGGACTTTGAAGGCGGAACGGCACTGGTCGCCAGGATTCACCATTGCTATGCAGACGGTATTGCCTTGATCCAGGTATTGCTGGGCATGACAGATGGTGCCGTAGCCACCAGGAGAAAACGGAAAGCACAGGATGACGAGCAGGATGGAGACCTGTGGAATCGCTTGTATCGCCCTTTTGCAGGTGCAGTGACGGGCGCAGTCAAGTTCTACTGGGATGTGATCGAGGGAACCATCGACTTGGTCAAATCACCCTCAAAGCTGATGAAATACACCAGCCTGGGCCTGGGTATCACCTCAGATGCTGCAAAGGTGCTCAGCATGTCCAACGACCCTCACACCAGTCTCAAGGGCGAGCTGACTGATCGCAAACGATGCGTCTGGGCCGAGCCATTGGATCTGAACGAGGTCAAGCTGATCGGCAAGGCGCTCGACTGCACCATCAACGATGTGCTGCTGGCCAGCGTGGCAGGCGCGTTGCGTAATTACCTGCTGTCACGCGGCGACGTGGTGGATGGTCAGGATATCCGCGCATTTGTCCCGGTCAATATGCGCCCCACCAACAAGATGGATCGCCTGGGCAATTACTTCGGGCTGGTAGCGCTATCGTTGCCGATCGGCATCGCCAACCCCTTTGCGCGCCTGTACGAGCTGAAGCGTCGCATGGAAGAGCTGAAACACTCACATGAAGCTGTTGTCGCACTGGGCTTGCTGGGCGTGGCAGGTGCCTTGCCGAATGTGGTGCAACAATTTTCGTTCGATCTGCTGACCAAAAAAGCATCGGCAGTGATGACCAATGTACCCGGCCCCAAAGAGCCGATCTTCATGATCGGCAGTCAATTGAAGGACATCATGTTCTGGGTGCCCTCGTCCGGTGAGATCGGCATGGGGGTCAGCATTCTGAGCTATAACGGACAGATCCGCTTTGGTGTCATTGCTGACAGCCATCTGGTGCCTGATCCAGAAAATATCGTCAACCGCCTGCAGAGTGAATTTGACAAACTATTGTATGGCACGTTGTTGAACTCATGGGAGCAACCACTCTCCCCTGTGGTCATCGAGCAGGAGATCCATGACTGGATTACCGTTCAGGAGCTGGAATCGGTACTGGAGGCGGTCAGCCAAGGCAAATAACTCGAAGCCGTGGACAAATAGGGGCGGCACGATCACAGCAGCATAGGCTGCCGCCTCAGCCTGCTGCAAGAGTACGCTGACATGGTGTCGGGTGCAGCCCGAATCGACTGGCAGGTCAGCGATCTGAGCCACCAACCTTACCAGGTGGGATTGGTGCGAATCAGCTCCGTTGCGGCTTCGGCATCCAGCGGGCGGGCAAAGTAATAGCCCTGGGCAAGATCACAATTCAGCTCGCGCAACACTTCGAGGTGCTCAGCCGTTTCAACGCATTCGGCAATGACATTCATCCCCAGGTTGTGCGCCAACATGACGATGATCCGGACAATTTCCTTGCCCTCGATCTCTTCTGTGATCCTGCTGACAAAGGAACCATCTATCTTCAAGGTATCGCAAGGGAAGCGGTGCAGATAAGACAGCGATGAATAACCTGTACCAAAATCATCCATCAGCACCTTGATGTTCTTCTCACGCAACCGCGTCAACATCAGCCTGGCAGATTCAGGATTCTCCATCAGCATGGTTTCGGTGATTTCCAGCTTCAGGTGAGAGGCAGACAAACCAGTCTCCCCAATCACCCCTTCAATCTCCTCCACCAGATCCGGCTGGCTGAATTGCTTGCCGGACAAATTGACACTGACCGGAATCAGCTGATGACCTGGGAAGGTACGCTGCCAAGTCACCATTTGGATGCAGGCCATTTCCAGCACCTGCTTACCGATTTCGACAATCAGCCCCAGCTCTTCGGCCAGCGGAATGAATTCATTGGGCGAAACCAGCATACCGGAAGCCTTGGGCCACCGGATCAATGCCTCGAAGCTGGCCAGCCGGCCTGTCTTGAGGTCAACGATCGGCTGATAGAACACCTTGAATTCACGCCGCTCGACCGCACGCCGCAACTCATGCTCCAGTTGCAAGGTTGTGACGGCGCTGTCATGCATGGTGGCATCAAATACCTCCATTTTCTTCTTGCCGCGCTTTCTGGCCCGATGCATAGCTGTATCAGCATCACGCAGCATATCCTCCGGGCTGATATACCCTCCGCTGCTGAACGTCACCCCGATACTGCAACCAGGGAAGAACTCATGCCCGCCCAAGCCCAATGGCCGACCCAACACGCTTTGCAATATTTCGGCAAAACGTGTGGCCTCTGCCGGGTCGCGCACATCGTCCATCAGTACTGCAAATTCATCCCCACCAAACCTTGCGGCTGCATCACCAGGCCGCAATACCGAGCGGATTCGGGAGGCGATCTCGATCAGGAACTGGTCACCGATCCGATGTCCAAAACTGTCATTCACGTAGCGGAAACGTTCCATGTTCAGGAACAGCACGGCAGACAGATACGCGTCATTACGCTGGCGGTGCTCTAATGAAAAGGCGAGCAGGTCGCTGAATAGCGCTCGATTGGGCAGGCCGGTCAAGCCGTCGTGGAATGCGTCATGCAGCAATTGCTCCTCTGCCCGCTTCCGCTCGGTGATATCCGTCTGCGAGCCCGCCATCCGATAGGCGCGGCCATATTCATCTCGCACAGCCAAGCCACGGGTCAACATCCAGCGATAGCCAGATGTCTTATGCAACATGCGGTGTTCAATTTCGAAATGTGGTGTCAGGCCTTTCAAATGGCTGATGAGTTTGGTGCGAAACGACTGCCGCTCGGCAGGGTGCAATCGACTCTGCCATTCATCGACCGACTCCCCGATTTCGGGGTCTTCATAACCGAGCATGTGTTTCCACCGCGACGAGAAATACATGGAGTCATCGACTACATTCCAGTCCCACAGGCCATCATTGGCGCCAGCCATGGCCAATTTGTAGCGCTCTTCACTGATCCGCAGCGCTTCTTCAGCCCGTTTTTTTGCACGCCGAAGCTCAGCCTCTCGCAGCTCACGCTCCACCACACTGGATAATCGAGGCAGATTGGTCTTGAGGACAAAATCGCTGACCCCCATTTTCATCAGCGCCACCGCAGACTCTTCGCCAATGGTACCGGTGACCACGATGAACGGGCAGTCCAGACCAGCCTCTGTGAACAAGGTCAGCGCAGCCGGACAGCTGAACCGTGGCATGGTGTAATCAGACATGACCAGATCCCACTGGTCGGCCAATGCCTGCAGCATTGCATCGGGCGTATCGACCCTGCGATGGGTGACCTGATATCCGCCACGCTTCAGTTGCAACAACATCAATAACGCATCGTCTTCCGAGTCTTCGACGACCAGCACCCGCAATTCGGACACGCTATCTCCCTACAACTGGCAACGATTCGTTCAATACCAGCCAGTACAGGCCAACCTGGCGAACGGCATCAATGAATTGATTGAAATCAACTGGTTTACGGATGTAGCTGTTGGCGCCCAACGAATAGCACTTCAACAAGTCATCCTCTTCTTTTGAGGTGGTCAACACCACGACCGGGATCAGTTGGGTACGCGCATCTTCTCGCAATGCCTTGAGGACACCCAGGCCATCCAGCTTGGGCAATTTGAGATCCAGCAGAATCAAGGCTGGGTGCACCGACTCGGTACGGTCGGCATGAGCACCTGTACCAAACAGATAGTCCAACGCCTCCACCCCATCGCGGGCCACGACGATCTCATTGCTGATATTGTTCTTCTTGAAAGCGCGCAATGCCAGCATCTCATCGTCTGGATTGTCTTCGACCAGCAAAATGACTTGGTTTCGCATCAGGATTCCGCCTTGAATAACGTTCTGCCCCTGATTAGTTAATAGCTGACTTCCCTGCACTCCGCCAGCCTCCATTGATCCGATATGAGTCTATCCTGTCGCGTCGCCCAATAAAGACCGGGCGCGCCATGTGCATTTCATTTCAGCCGTTGAGCTGGCAGCTTGATACGCATGCAAGCCGGCGGCAAGGTGATACTCGACGCGCCTGTTCCCCATCGTCGTAACAGCAAACGCGCAGATCATCACCACACAACACAGACATCGGGCCGTGCAGGCACCCAATCAGCCCCACCAGGTGGAGCAGTCACCCGGCATGGCCGACCAAGGCGCTGTCGGCACGAGCCCTTGCCCGGCATCGCTGCATTTGTGCCGCTGCCACAAACCAGCGGCACAACACACCTACCGAATGATGGGCCAGGTGATGATCAGGCAAGAGCCTTGCTGACGATTTCGTAGACGTCTTTCGACAAACCATCCGTCTCGACCATGCGGGTGAGTTCCGCTTTCATCAGCGCCTGACGTGCACCATCAAAGCGCTTCCAACGATTGAACGCCCCTGACATCCGCGCTGCGATTTGCGGATTCAGCTTGTCCAACGCCAGCACCTGATCAGCGAAGAAGCGATAACCCGCCCCTGACTTGTCGTGGAAACAAACTTGGTTCGAGGCAAATGCACCCAGCAGTGAGCGCACCTTGTTCGGATTCTTGAGCGTGAACGCCGGATGGCTCAACAACTGCTGCACGCGGGACAAGGTGTCGGGCAGGGTGGACGATGCCTGCAAGGTCAACCATTTATCCACCACCAGCGCCTCGCCTTGCCAGCGCTCATAGAAGGCCGATAGCGTCGGCTCACGCTGTGGGCAGGCGATATGCGTCAATACCGACAACGCGCCCATGGTATCGGTCATGTTATTGGCGGAATTGGCCTGGGCCACGCACAGTTCGCGCATCTCGTGCTCATCAAGTTGCAGCAAGTAGGTCAGGCAGAGGTTTTTCAGCGCACGTTGGCTGATTGCCTTCTGCTCGAAACGATACTCGCCTTTCACATCGTTGGCGCGGAACACCTTCAGCCAGTCATCGCGCAAAGCCAAGGCCAGTTGAGTGCGGACGAAGTCACGTACCATGTGGATGGCATCGGGATCGACCACCGCCATCTGGTCGCCGATGTAGCTTTCTGCGGGCAGGGTCAACGCCAGGGCGATCAATGATTTGTCTAGTGTCTCACTCAGCAGGGTCACGCGGAACGCCTCGATGACCGAGGTCGGAACGGCCAACTCACGCCCTGCCTGATGATCTGCCACCAGGCGCAGGATCAAACGCAATGTCAGTGTCTGGCTGGCTTCCCAGCGGTTGAAATCATCACCGTCATGCGCCATCAGGAAAGTCAATTCATCATCATGCCACTCGTAATCGAGCTTCACCGGCGCTGAGAACCCACGGAACAGCGACGGCACAGGTTTGGCGGGCACATTGACGAACACAAATCGTTGTTCTGACTCGGTAAAGCGCAACACACGCGAGGTGCCGGCAGCCTGGGTCTCCCCTTCCAACTGCAGTGGCAGCTCGTGGCCTTGTGGGCTCAACAACCCCATGGCCACGGGGATGAGGAACGGCTGCTTTTCCTGCATGTCCGGAGTGGCCGGGCAGCTTTGCTTCAAAGTCAACGTGTAGGTATGGGCCTGCTCATCATAGGTGCCGATGGCTTTGACGATCGGCGTGCCGGCTTGGCTGTACCAATATTTGAATTGGGTCAGGTCGGTCTCATTGGCATCTGCCATGGCGGCCAGGAAGTCGTCCGTGGTCACCGCCTGGCCATCGTGGCGGCGGAAGTACAGGTCCATTCCCTTGCGGAATCCCGCAGCACCCAGCAGGGTATGGTACATGCGCACCACTTCAGAGCCTTTTTCATACACGGTCACCGTGTAGAAATTGTTGATTTCGATATAGGAAGCTGGGCGCACAGGGTGGGCCATCGGGCCCGCGTCCTCGGGAAACTGCAGGGTACGCAACGTGCGGACCTGGTCGATACGCTCCACGGCATGGCTGCCCATGTCACCAGAGAACATCTGATCACGGAAGACGGTCAGGCCTTCTTTCAATGACAGTTGAAACCAGTCACGGCAGGTGACACGATTGCCCGTCCAGTTGTGGAAATATTCATGGGCAATCACTGCCTCGATACCAGCGTAATCGATGTCAGTCGCAGTATCTGGCTTGGCCAGCACGTACTTGGTATTGAAGATGTTGAGGCCCTTGTTCTCCATGGCGCCCATATTGAAATCACCGACCGCAACGATCATATAGCTATCAAGATCGTATTCCAGGCCGTAGACCTCCTCATCCCACTTCATGGATTTCTTCACCGACACCATCGCATGGTGACATTTATCGACATTGCCCGGCTCGACATAGATTTCCAGTTTGACATCTTTGCCAGACTGGGTCTTGAAATGGTCTTCCAATTTGACCAGCTTGCCTGCAACCAGCGCAAACAGGTAGCTGGGCTTGCGAAAAGGGTCTACCCATTTCACCCAGTGGCGCTGTTTGTCGACATTGCCATGTCCAACCAGGTTGCCATTGGAGAGCAACACTGGAAAACGTTGCTTGTCTGCGGTGATGGTGGTGGTATAACGCGCCATGACATCTGGGCGGTCAAGGAAATAGGTGATACGGCGGAAGCCCTCTGCCTCACATTGGGTGAACAGATTGTGATTGGATTCATACAGCCCCGACAACGCGGTATTCAGTCGTGGCTGAATATGAGTCACTACCTCCAAAATACAGCTGGATGGCAAAGCGGCCAGCGTCAGCGTGTTTCCCTCGATCAGATAGCGCGAGGCATCCAATACCTCGCCGTCCAACTTGAGCTGAACCAGGGTCAGCTCTTCACCATCCAGCACCAGCGGGGCATCAGCATGGGGGTGTGCGTCATTGCGATTCAGCACCATGCGCGAATGCACTTCGGTGTGGTCATCGTATACGTCGAATTTCAGATCGACCCGGTCGATCAAAAACGGCGGCGGCGTGTAATCCTTCAGGTAGATCGTTTGTGGGGCATCGTTTTGCATGTTCTCAATCCTGCTTTCGTTCTTCGGCGGCTGGTCAGCCGCCTGCTCTCTCATTTATTCAGTTTGTACGCCCACTCAGCCAGGCGTGACGCGCAGCCAGCTGGGCTTTGCCTGGTTTGTCATCCAATTGCAGGACGCAGGTGTCCGGTGCCGGAGCGCGTAATTTGACGGTGAAACTCATCAATTCATCACGACGGAAGGCGTGGATCGTCACTTTGTCACCAACTTGGCGGCGTTCGATCAGGGCATCCAGATTGCCAGACACCTTCAGGCCCTCCACGGCCACGATCAGGTCGCCTGCGGATAGTCCTGCCGCTTGCGCCGCGCCATCGTCCAGCACATGCGTCAGCTTGGCAAACCCTTGTTCGGTGCTTGACCGGGCGCCCAGTACCGGGCGCTTCGCCAAGGTCTCGTCTGACTTGGTGCTGGGACTGCCACCTTTGTCACCACCAGACTCGGCGGCACGCATTGTCATCTGGACACCGAATTTCTTCAGGAGTGCCGGCAATGGCAAATCGCCTGTCGATCGCAGCGCATGATCAAAGAATGGCTTCAGATCCAGCCCGGTGATCTCGCAGGCCACATGCTCCCATTCTGCCTCACCGATGCCTTCGCCACGGGTCAGGTACAGCTGCCACAATGCCCGCATCACATCATCCAGCGATTTCTGGCCCGATGATTTGTCGCGGATGGTCAAGTCCAGCGCCAGGGCCATCATCGACCCTTTCGTGTAATAACTGACCAAGCTGTTCGGTGAATTTTCATCCTGACGGTAGTATTTCACCCACGCATCAAAGCTGGACTCCTCCAGATTCTGCTTAAGGCGCCCGGCCCCACGCATCACGCCGGTAACCGTCTTGGCCACCAATTCAAGATACTGGGCTTCGGTGATCACACCGGCTCGCAACAGCACCAGATCATCGTAATAGGAGGTTACTCCTTCCATGGCCCACAGCAGGCGGGTATAGCCTTCCTGAGCCAGGTTGTAGGGGGCGAAAACCTGCGGTTTGATGCGCTTGACGTTCCAGCTATGGAAGTATTCGTGGCTGACCAAACCCAGAAACTGCCGATAGCCCGCAGATTGGCCATCATCTCCCGCGATCGGCATGTCTGCCCGCGCAGCCATCAGCGCAGTGGATGCACGATGCTCCAGGCCGCCATAGCCATCGCCGGTCAACATGGTCATGAAGACATAACGATCAAATGGCGCGGGCTCACCAAACAGCTTGATCTGATACTCGCAAATCTTTTTGATGTCTTTGGCCAAGCGTTTCATATCGGCATCGTGACGACCCGACAGCACGAAATCGTGTGGCACCCCGCAGGCCTTGAAACTGACCAAGGTGAAATCGCTGATCTCGACCGGGTGGTCGATCAACTCATCGTAATCTGCCGCCTCATAGGTGCCAAAGCCATAACGCTTGGCCCCCTGGGGGCGCAATGCCGTCGCCACGCGCCAGCTCTTATACGCCTTGCCCTCGGGTGGCACGATCTCTACCTCGCAGGGGGTATGCTCCTGCCCTTCAACGCACAGGAACACACTGGTGCCATTGAAGAATGCGCGGGTCTGATCGAAATAGGCTCCACGTACCGACAGATCAAAGGCATACACCTCATATGTGACTGTCAGCACCCCTTTGGTCGGGGCCACCAGCCAGGTGTGCTTGTCGAGCTTGGTCAAAGGGACCGGCTTGCCATTGACGCTGGCGTCGATCCGGACAATGTGGCGTGCAAATTCACGGATCAGGTAACTACCGGGAATCCAGGCTGGCAACGAAAGTCGTTGCCCGCTTTTACTGGGCTCGGGAATGGTCTGCGTGATGTGGAACAGATGCGCTTCTGGATTGGCGCACTCAATGCGGTAGCGAATCGGGGATGTTTTCATGCGTGTATCGGGCCGCCCACTCGTGGCGAGTTGCCGGGTGGATTTAGGGTAAAACGTCTAGTTTAACTCAGAAATGCTTGTGTGCTACGTCCCAGCTACCTAGCGGCTACTACACCAACCAACAACATCTTGTTTTTAAAAATATGAATGGAATCAAGCAAGCAAAATGGGGGTGGTCCCCCCCCATTTCCTCGACATGGCCGATGCTCACAGCAACTCCATCAGCCCTCGCAATGCGGCCTCCACCGCAGCCCGTCGCACCGCCTGCCGATCCCCGTCAAATCGATGGACATTGGCCACGGCAGGCAGGCCTTTCCGCTGCCAGGCCAGCCACACTGTTCCGACAGGCTTTTCCGGCGTGCCGCCATCTGGCCCGGCAATGCCACTCACTGCCACCGCCAGATCCGCCTGTGCGCCATCCAATGCGCCAGCTACCATTGCCTGTACAGTTTCAGCACTGACTGCGCCGTGACTGGACAACACCGCCTCGGGCACGCCCAGCAGCTGTGTTTTGGCCCGATTGCTATAGGTGATGAATCCCCGGTCGAACCAGGCCGAGCTGCCCGGCACCGCCGTCAGCACTTCTCCGATCCAGCCTCCGGTGCAGGATTCGGCTGTCACCAGCCACAGCCCCTGCTCACGCAAGCGGGCACCCAGCACCGCTGCCAACTCATACAGTGCGTTATCGACCATGCCCAAGACGCCGATAGCGAGCGATCAAACCTCGGGTCGATGCATCGTGCTCATGAGTATCCACCTCGTCCGCCAGCTGTGGAATGATGCGCTGCGCCAGCTGTTTGCCATACTCCACGCCCCATTGATCAAATGAGTTCAGCCCCCAGATCACACCCTGCACGAATACCTTGTGCTCATACATGGCAATCAGGCTGCCCAAGGCATGCGGTGTCATCTTGTCCAACATGATGGTGTTGGAGGGCTGATTGCCCGGAAACACCTTGTGTGGCAACAATTGTGCCAATGCCTCACCTGACAGCCCTTGTGCGGCCAGCTCCTGGCGCGCTTCCTGCTCGGACTTGCCACGCATCAGGGCCTGCGTCTGCGCCAGGCAATTGGCAATCAGGATGTCATGGTGGTTGCCCAGGGGGTATAACGTCTTCATCGGCACGATGAAATCCGCCGGGATCAGCCGCGTCCCTTGATGCAGCAATTGGAAAAACGCATGCTGGCAGTTCACACCCGCCTCTCCCCAGATGACCGGACCAGTGTCGAAATCCAGCGTGAAGCCGTCACGTGTCACACGTTTGCCATTCGACTCCATATCCAGCTGTTGCAGATGGGCGGGCAGCCTCGCCAGGCTTTGATCATATGGAATCACCGCATGGGTATGCGCGCCAAAGCAGGTGTTGTACCAGATCCCCAATAAGGCCAGCAGCACTGGGATGTTGCGCTCGAATGGCTGCGAGAAGAAATGCTGATCCATCTCATGAGCGCCAGCCAACATGGCTTCGAAATGATCCATGCCGATCTGGATAGCCACCGTCAAGCCGACCGCCGACCACAGGGAATAACGCCCGCCAACCCAATCCCAGAATTCGAACATGTGCGCCGGATCGATACCAAACGCAGTCACTGCCTGGGTATTGGTAGAAACGGCCACGAAATGCCTGGCCACCGCCGCCTCACTGCCCAGCCGACGCACCAACCAACTGCGGGCAGACGTGGCATTCAGCAGGGTTTCCGGTGTGGTGAATGATTTTGAGGTCACCACGAACAGAGTGGTGGCGGGGTCAAGTTTGACCAGGGTTTCAGACAAATGACCACCATCGACATTGGAGACGAAGTGGGTGCGAATCCCGACCGAGCCATATGGACGCAACGCCCGCGCCACCAACATCGGCCCCAGGTCCGAGCCACCGATGCCGATATTGACGATATCGGTGATGCGCTGGCCCGTGAAACCCAGCCATTCACCTTGCCGGACACTTTCCGAAAAGCGTCGCATTTTTTGCAGCACTTCGCGCACCGCAGGCATGACATCCTGGCCATCGACCAGGACCGGCTCATTGCCACGATTGCGCAAAGCAGTGTGCAGCACAGCCCGATTCTCGCTGACATTGATGTGATCTCCGCGACGCATGCGCAGCATCCAGTCAGCCAGATCAACACTTTCAGCCAGCTCAGTCAGCAGCCTGAGCGTATCCTCCGTGATCCGGTTTTTCGAGTAATCCAGAAAGATCGGGCCGCACTCCAGCGAAAACCGCTCGAATCGGCCAGGGTCTGCATCGAACAGATCACGCATGTGAATACGCGCCATCTGCTGTTGGTGCCGCCATAACGCGAGCCAAGCTCTCGCTTGCGGCGATTTGAATAAGTCTTTCATAGTTCCCAGAGTATTTTTCTTGCCAGCAGGTCTTGGCCTGCTGGTCATTTATTGATGGCTCAAGGCGGGGTGCCCCGCCTTGCTGGTACGACGGATCAGAGCTTGATGAAATGCTCGCGGTAGTATTTCAATTCTTCGATTGATTCATAGATATCCGCCAACGCCTCGTGCTTGCCGTGTTTCTTCAAGCCTTTGGCCACCTCGGGTTTCCAGCGCTTCACCAACTCCTTGAGCGTCGATACATCCAGATTACGATAGTGGAAATAGGTTTCCAGGCGAGGCATCCAGCGTGCCATGAAGCGTCGATCCTGGCAGATGGAGTTACCACACATCGGGCTCACCCCACTCGGGACATGCTCCTGCAGGAACGCAATCATCTGCGCTTCTACCTGCGCCTCGTTCAATACCGATGCCTTGACCCGATCGATCAAGCCCGATCGGCCATGGGTATTCTTGTTCCAGTCGTCCATCGCATCCAGCACGGCATTGTCCTGGTGCACGACCAACACCGGGCCTTCCGCCACTGTATTCAGCTCACTGTCGGTAATCACGACGGCCAGCTCCAATACTTTGTCCGATTCCGGCACCAGGCCCGTCATTTCCATATCGACCCAGATGAGGCGGTTTTGATCTTGTGGCATACTCATTTCCTTCTAACGCGAGTTGATTCTCGCACAGTTCCCATTCAAACGTCATTGACACCCGTTTTCACGCATGTCCACATTTACGTCCATTTTCATCGCCGCGATTGTACTCACAACCATGCTCCGTTTGTGGCTTTCCTGGCGCCACATCCGGCACATTGGCCAACATCGCGGGCAGGTACCTGACGCGTTTGCCAGCCAGATCCCACTGGCAGACCATCAGAAAGCAGCCGACTACACACAAGCCAAGACACGGCTCGGCATGATCAGCACCCTGATCGACGCAGGCGTATTGCTTGTCTTTACGCTGGGCGGCGGCATCGAAGCGCTGCATCAGTTCTGGCTGGCCGAGCTGGGGCAGACCCTCTGGCAGGGCATTGCCATGTTGCTTTCAGTATCGTTCATCAGCAGCCTCATCGGCTGGCCATTGTCAATGTATGCCACTTTCGTGATCGAAGCCCGGTTCGGTTTCAACCGCACCACCCTGGCGACGTACATCACGGATCTGATCAAACAATCCCTCCTCGGCCTGGCCTTGGGCATCCCCTTGCTGTATGCCGTATTGTGGCTGATGGGCAAGATGGGCGATCACTGGTGGTTATATGTGTGGGTGGTCTGGACTGCCTTCCAGCTCGTCCTGTTGGCGGTCTATCCCACTTGGATTGCACCCTTGTTCAACAAATTCTCACCACTGGAAGAGGGCCCGATCAAGGCTCGCATCGAAGCACTGCTGACTAAATGTGGCTTCACCAGCAATGGTTTATTCATGATGGATGGCTCCAAGCGCAGCGCACATGGCAATGCCTATTTCACAGGCTTCGGCAAGAGCAAGCGCATCGTGTTCTTCGACACCTTGTTGACCCAATTGGAACCAGCCGAGATCGAGGCCGTGCTGGCGCACGAGTTGGGGCACTTCAAACATCGCCATATCATCAAACGGATCGTCTGGAGCTTCTTTTCCAGCCTGGCCATGTTCTATGTGCTTGGCGTATTGATGCAGCAGCCCTGGTTTTATCAGGGACTGGGCGTAGCCAGCCAAGGGACGGCATTGGCCTTGCTGCTGTTTTTCATTGCAGCACCGGTTTTCCTGTTCCCGCTGACACCATTGGGTAGCCTCTATTCACGCAAGCACGAATTTGAAGCTGACCGATATGCGGCGGCGCAGGCTGATGCCAAGGATCTGATCAGCGCGCTGGTAAAAATGTACCGGGACAATGCCTCGACGTTGACACCCGACCCGCTGCACTCCACCTTCTACGACTCACACCCGCCCGCATCCATCCGCATTGCCCACCTGCAAGCGCAGCAGATTTGATCGGTCGGCCCACTGGTGGCTGCGCCAGTGGGCCGATTACCAGCCCATTGCGCCGACCCGCCACCTGTTTTTACCTGACACAGCCACATGCCTTGATACAATGCACCATTCCCATCCTAGGTAGCATGCATGACCCAAACCGCCGAAGGCCAAATCGTTGCGAGCCATGGCCGCTCATTCCGCGTGCTGGTTGACCAGCAGATCTACGAATGCACCACCCGCGGCAAACGAACCGATCTGGCTTGTGGTGACAAAGTAACGGTCAGGATCAGCAACCAGCAGCAGGCTGTTATCGAACAGGTTCTGCCACGCCAGAGCCTGCTGTATCGAGCAGATGATTGGCGGGAAAAATTGATCGCAGCCAATGTCAGCCAAGTGGTGATCGTGGTCGCTCCCTTCCCGAGCTTCAGTGAGGAATTCCTGGGGCGCTGTCTGGTTGCTTGCGAAGCTACCGATATCCAGCCATTGATTGTGCTCAACAAATGCGACCTGCCAGAGGCGGAAACGGCCAAAGCACAGCTGGCACTCTATGAAACCCTGGGCTATCGGCTGCTGCCATTGTCCGCCAAACAGAGTGTCGCATCGCTACAGCCCCTGCTGACAGGGCATACCACGGTGTTGATTGGGCAATCCGGCATGGGCAAATCGACCTTGATCAATGCCTTGCTGCCCGCCGCCCAGGCTCGCACGGGTGATATATCGCTGGCGCTGGATTCCGGCAAGCACACCACCACCCATGCCACGCTGTATCCGCTTGATGCGGAAAGCGCCATCATCGACTCGCCCGGCATGCAGGAATTCGGTCTGACCCATGTGTCAGGCGATCAGCTGGCCCACTGCTTTCCGGAGCTCCGCCCCTACATCGGTGAATGTCGTTTCGCCAACTGCCGTCACCTCTCCGAGCCCAATTGCGCGATTTCACAGGCGCTGGCAACCGGCACACTCACTGAGCGCCGGGTCATGTTGTATCGGAAGCTCCGACAGTTGATCGACAAGAAATAAATAGGGATGCCGGCCTGGCCCCCCTCAAGAACACTGCGTTGGCCGAGGCAATGCCCTGGCCAACGCCCCCCTTACCGGACCAGGATCAGAACTGGTCGTCCGGCAAGGCCAGCGTGCTTTCCGCACCTTGCGTGATCTCATAGCCGTATGCCAAGGCTTGGCTGGCAATGTGTTCAGCGAAGAAACGCGCCGTAATCAGCTTGTTCTGGCAGAAAGCTTCGTCTGCGCCCCCTGCGGCCAGCTGCTGCTTGGCAATCAATGCTGACTTGGCCAGCAACCAACCCGCCAAGGTCACGCCCATCAACATCAGGAAAGGAACCGAGCCCGCTGCCGCTTGCTTGGGCTGTTGATCGAATCTGGCGAGTAGGAAATCCGCTGACTCTTTGGCGGCCAACGCAGCCTGTTTCACCCCACGCTGAATCGCAGCCAGCGTCGGATCATTCTCCTGCCCCAGCGCGACCAGGGTTGCATCGATTTCCTGCAACAAGGTAAAGCAGGTCAAGCCTTTTTCCGAGGCAAGTTTACGGCCAATCAAATCCATGCCATGAATACCAGTCGTGCCTTCATAGATGGCGGTGATCCGGGCATCACGCATATGCTGGGCGGCACCGGTCTCCTCAATGAAGCCCATGCCACCATGTACCTGCACGCCCAGCGAGGTGACCACATTGGCCACTTCGGTATTCCAGCCTTTGATGATCGGAATCAAGAAATTGATCAGATATTGATTCTTCTGGCGCTCCGCCGCATCTGGGTGCTTGGCGGCTTTATCAAGCGCCGCACCGCCGAAATAGGTCAAGGCACGCATGCCCTCGATATATGCGCGCATGGTCATCAGCATGCGGCGCACATCCGGGTGGCGGATGATGGCCGCAGGCGCAGAGTTGTCCGAGCCCAGCTCACGAGACTGGATGCGGTCTTTGGCATAGGCCACGGCTTTTTGATAAGCACGCTCTGAGATCGCCATCCCCTCCACACCCACGCCCAGGCGGGCATGGTTCATCATGGTGAACATGTAGGCCAAGCCCTTGTTAGCCTCACCCACCAAGTAACCCACCGCACCACCATTGTCGCCATAGCTCATCACACAAGTGGGCGAGCCATGAATGCCCAGCTTATGTTCGATCGACACACAGTAGGCATCGTTGCGCTTGCCCAGGCTACCATCGGCATTCACCAGGAATTTGGGCACTACGAACAGCGAAATCCCTTTCACGCCAGCAGGTGCATCGGGCAGGCGTGCCAGCACCAGATGGACAATGTTGTCCGCCATGTCATGCTCACCCCAGGTGATGAAGATTTTCTGGCCTGAGATCAGATAGCTACCATCTGCCTGTGGTATCGCCTTGCTGCGCACCTGCGCCAGATCCGACCCGGCCTGCGGCTCGGTCAGGTTCATGGTGCCGGGCCATTCCCCGCTGGACATCTTGGGCAGATAGATGGCTTTCAGCTCGTCCGATGCATGGTGATCCAATGCCTCGACAGCCCCCAAGGTCAATAGCGGGCACAGCGAGAACGCGAGATTGGACGCACACCACATTTCTTCGGTCGCCATGGTCACCAAAGCTGGCAACCCTTGGCCACCAAACTCGACCGGTGCACGCATGCCCACCCAGCCCGCGTCGCGGAACTGGTGATAAGCCTCCTTGAAACCCTCAACCGTGGTCACAACGCCATCCGCCAATTGGTGTCCCTTGTCACCCAGCTTGTTCAACGGTGCCAGGATGGCAGAGGCAAACTTATTGGCCTCCTCCAAGATCGCATCGACCAGCTCAACGCTGGTGTCCTCGTTACCTGGCAAGGCCAGGACTTCTTCCAGCCCGGCAATCGCTTGCAGCACGAATTGCTGGTCTTTGATCGGCGCGGTGTAGGGCATGCTTCTCTCCGTTTTCAAATCAGTACAGGGTCCAATCCATCGACTGGCAAAAGGCGTAAAAAAGGCACAGGCAGCTCAAACTCCCTGTGCCCATCAGGTATCGACGGCCAGGCAATCTGGCGTTTTCCACCTGTTTATTTTTGTTTATATGCCGAGCTGGCAAGTGTGGGGTGCTTGCCCACCGGCTTCGGCCCTGCTGACAAAGGCGTCTGCTGGGCCCGGATTATTATTTGGACAACTCTGCAATCAACTCCGGCACCACGGTGAACAGATCACCCACCAAACCATAATCCGCCACCTGGAAGATCGGTGCTTCTTCGTCTTTATTGATCGCGACGATGACTTTTGAGTCTTTCATCCCTGCCAAGTGCTGGATCGCGCCGGAAATGCCGACTGCCACATACAGCTGTGGTGCCACGATCTTACCGGTCTGGCCGACTTGATAGTCGTTCGGTGCATAACCGGCATCCACAGCCGCACGAGAGGCGCCAACCGCTGCACCCAGCTTGTCCGCCAAGGGCTCGATCACGGCTTTGAACTGTTCTTCCGAGCCCAGCGCACGGCCACCCGACACAATGACCTTGGCAGCAGCCAGCTCTGGCCGATCAGACTTGGTCAGCTCTTGGCTGATGAAAGCAGATTTGCCGGCATCGGCAGTAGCCGCAATGTTTTCGATGGCGGCATTGCCACCGTCAGCAGCAACCGCATCAAAAGCCGTAGTCCGGACGGTGATGACTTTGATCGGGTCAACCGATTGAACGGTTGCAAACACGTTGCCTGCGTAGATCGGGCGGACAAAAGTGTCTGCCGATTCAACCGCGATGATGTCGGATAACTGAGCAACATCCAACAGGGCGGCCACGCGGGGCAGGAAATTCTTGCCATAAGTGGTGGCGGGCGCCAGCACATGGCTGTAGCCCTTGGCCAGACCAGCAACCAGATCGCCCAGGTTTTCGGCCAGGCCGTGAGCAAAGTGTGCGGCATCTGCAACCAGCACTTTGGCAACGCCTGCAATCTTGGCTGCCGCTTGTGCAGCGGCAGCGCAGCCCTGCCCTGCCACCAGCAGGTGAACCTCGCCGCCCAACTTGGCAGCAGCGGCAACGGTGTTCAACGTGCCGGATTTGATCGAGCCATTGTCGTGTTCTGCAATAACCAGGATGCCCATGTTCAGATCACCTTCGCTTCATTCTTCAGTTTTGCCACCAGCTCGGCCACCGAGCCCACTTTCACCCCTGCGGAACGCTTGGGTGGCTCAGCCACTTTCAAGGTCTTCAGGCGCGGAGCGACATCCACACCCAGATCAGCCGGCGTGGTCTTGTCGAGCGGCTTTTTCTTGGCGGCCATGATGTTCGGCAGCTTCACATAACGTGGCTCATTCAGACGCAGATCGGTCGTCACTACGGCGGGCAGATTCAGCTTGACCGTTTCCAGGCCGCCATCGATTTCGCGTGTCACATTCAGCGAATCAGCTGTCAGCTCGACCTTGGAAGCAAACGTCCCTTGCGGCATGCCAGTCAACGCAGCCAGCATCTGGCCAGTCTGGTTGGAATCATCGTCGATGGCCTGCTTACCCAGGATCACCAGCTGCGGCTGCTCTTTATCGACGATCGCCTTCAAGAGCTTGGCCACGGCCAGTGGCTGCAGATCCACATCAGTCTCGACCAGGATGCCGCGATCCGCGCCCATGGCCATGGCAGTCCGAATCTGCTCTTCACATTTGCCAGAGCCCATCGATACCACCACGATCTCGGTGATCTTGCCCGCTTCTTTCAGACGGACCGCCTCTTCCACCGCGATTTCATCGAATGGGTTCATCGACATCTTGACATTGGCAATATCAACATCGCTGCCGTCGGCCTTGACGCGAACTTTCACGTTGTAATCCACAACGCGCTTAACTGCGACTAGAGCTTTCATGATTCTCCTGCTTTGATCTGAGGGCAGCAGAGGCTGCCGTGAATGCCTGAGCGCGGGAGGAAGCCGCGCCCGATATATTGAGGGCTTGTTGGGATCGGTTCTACTGCGTATTGGAGAACCGATGGCAACAAACCCTAGAGCCTATCATGAGCGCCAAAGGGTGTCATGGTGCGGCCCGCCTGCATGACGGAACATTTTTGTGCTTTACACAAAAATCAAACAAGCGTTTGATTTATACACCAACGCTTTTCAATCGGCAACTGAAACTTTGCTGTTTTAAACGATAGTTTGAAACGCCCGCATTTGCGTTTTCCAGATACGATCCGGACAATAAGTGACTACCTCAACCGCTATCAGGAAAGCATCCATACATGAGCACCGTTTACATTGAAGACATGGAAATCGGCCAGACTGCCGAATATGGCAAGACCATCACCGAGGCAGATATCGTCATGTTCGCGGGGGTGACTGGCGACAACAATCCCGTCCACATCGATGAAGAATATGCAGCCACCACACCGTTTGGCACCCGCATCTGCCATGGCATGTTGACTGCCAGCCTGATCTCGACGGTATTGGGTACCCGCCTGCCCGGCCCTGGTACCATCTACCTGAGTCAATCAGCCAAGTTCAAAGCGCCGGTCAAACTGGGTGATACGGTAAAGGTCCGGGTCACTGTCAAGGAGCTGGATCGCGCCAAGAAACGGGTGACGCTGGAAACCAATTGCTACGTCAAGGACAAGTTGGTCCTGGAGGGCGAAGCGCTGGCGATTGCACCAAGCAAGCCGGCAGCGTAAACTGGCAAACACTTCCGTTGTGAGTTATCTGGCCGTCGTCAGGCGGCCCCAAAGACATGCCCACCCACTCCATTTCTCTCGTGATGTTCGCCCTGTGTGCATATTGCACACGATGTTGATTGACGCCTGCTTCACTCCATTCCGTTCTACCATTTTGTCAGCAATGCCGCATGGTGCAGGTGTGCCCATGTATGCGGCTCGATCAGCGAGTGTAAACAGTCATGAGTCAATCACAGCATTCAACCGACCACATTTGGGACACCATCCGTCAGGAAGTCGAAACAGCCGTTGCCAACGAGCCGATCCTGGCCAGCTTCCTGCATATGACTGTGCTACGGCACAAGTCGCTGGATGATGTCATCGCCTTTCACCTCTCCAGCAAGCTCGCCACCAGCACGATGGATGCTCGCACCTTGATGGAGCTGATTCGGGAAGCGCTGGATGCCGACCCGCAAATTGGTGAAGCCATGCGGGCAGACATCCAGGCGTCGTTCGACCGAGACCCAGCCTGCACGACCTTTTCCACACCCCTGCTGTATTACAAGGGCTTTCATGCCCTGGCCAGCTATCGCATCATGCATTGGCTGTGGCAACATGGCCGCCAGACACTGGCCTTGTTCCTGCAAAACCGTATCTCTGAAGCATTCACTGTTGATATCCACCCGGCAGCGCACATTGGACGAGGGATCATGTTGGATCATGGCCATGGCTTTGTCGTGGGCGAGACAGCTGTCATCGAAGACAATGTCTCGATCCTTCATAATGTCACACTGGGCGGCACGGGTAAGGAAACCGGCGATCGGCATCCCAAGATCCGCTCGGGGGTGTTGATCGGTGCAGGCGTCAAGATTCTGGGCAATATCGAAGTGGGCCGTGGCGCGAAGGTTGGCGCAGGCAGTGTGGTGATCGAACCGGTTCCGCCGCATGTCACTGTGGTGGGCGTGCCCGCCAAGATCGTCGGCATGGCCGACTCCGCCGAGCCGGCCTTGGATATGAATCAACGGTTTGACTGTCGAGGCCGCTGATGACACCCGCAGCCTGAATGGGCAGGGTCTGCAATGCGGTGGCATGCCGCTCAGGCCGCCACCTTGACAGGGTGCATGCATCACCTTGACTTGAACTACTGCTCGTCAGCCATTCAACGCGGATATCACATGGCCTTCACTCAAGATGTCAGTCGCAATTTCGAAACCGCCAAGGTATTAGCCATTCTGGTCGTTGCCAGCGGGCATTTCTTCCCTGCCTCTGCCTATTGGGTGATTGTCTCGGTGGCCTTGTGTATGTTCGGTTTTGCATCCGGCTATTTCACCGCGCAACACTATGGCCCATCACCAACGGTCTGGCCGTTCATCCGCAATAAGCTGACCCGCCTCGGGCCTGACTTATTGGCTATCAATCTACTGTTGTTGGTAGTGTTCATTGCAAAAGGTGAAGACCACATACTGAGCTGGCAGTCGCTGATTGGCATGCTGGGATTGACCGGCTTTCTGAACTGGCTCCACCTGCCCAACCCCAGCCCATTCGGTGGCGGTTTGTGGTACTTCACCCTGCTACTGGTGTTCTATGTGTGCTACCCAGCGCTTGCCAAATTACTCCGCCCCGGTGCCATGGGCGCCATATTGACGGCAGCCCTGCTGGCAGGGGCCTTTTTCCTGACGCATTACGTGCCATACGGGCACATGCTGTGGCTGACAGCCTTCGCATTCTGTTTTGGGGTCGCCTATGTCAATCAAAGCTGGCAAGCCAATATCCGCAACACGCTCAGTTTCATTGCAGTGGCCATGGCGGTGGGTGGTATCGCCAAATTTGGACTATCACTACCGATCAATTCCTTGATGGTGATCACGGTCTTATCCATCATGGCATTGCAAGGCTTGTTGTCATTGAGACTCCCGGCTTGGTGCCACGCGCCATTGAAGCCATTTGGCCCGTGCGTGCTGGAAATCTACTTCCTCCACACCCACTTGTTCGTTCACCCCACCGGCTGGGCTCCAATCGACTTTATGATCTCACTGCTGGTGATTCTGGGCGCATCCTATGCCACCAAACAAATGGCGCTGATCTTTCAGCGCCAATGGTTTCCTGCCAAGGCACAGCGGGCCGCCTAGGCGGCCTAGGTGCCGGTCAATTGCTTACGCAGATCGCTCAACAGCCCAGCGGAGGCATCTTCGATCAGATCGAGCACATGCTCGAAACCACCGCCACTGCCGTAGTAAGGGTCTGGCACCTCGCGCTCTTCGAAGTTGCGAGCATACGCCAGAAACAGTTTGACCTTGTGCTGCAATCCCTCTGGGCAGATACGCAGCAGGTGCCGTAAATTCTGTTCGTCCATGGCCAACACCAGATCGAAGCGCTCGAAATCGGCAGTCTTGACCTGCCGCGCGCGTAGTCGGCTCAAATCATAACCCCGGCGCCCTGCTGCGGCACATGAGCGCGGGTCGGGGGCTTCGCCGGCGTGGTAGCCATGCGTGCCAGCTGAATCGATCTGAATGCGGCGAGCCAATCCGCCGGTTTCCACAAAATAACGGAAAACACCTTCTGCCGTCGGTGAACGGCAAATATTCCCCATACAAACAAACAAGACTGAAATACCACTCATTGCATTTGACAACCCAATTGAAACAGCACTGAACTTACCACCGTCATAGCGAGGAATCAAACACTTGGCAAGTACCATCATGGCGCGTCCACCTGCCGCCCTGTGCCAGCTCGATGTAAGGGGTGTTCGATCTGATTGATTTCGCTGTTGCAATGCAGCATCCTTATCATGCAAACCATTCACCTCTGCGCCACACACATCGATAGCTAACCCCAGGAGACCGACATGACCTTTCAAACCGCTGACTTGACCGATGAACACGCCAATCTTCAGGTAGCCACACCAATGTTCCAGCGCTATGGCAAAGCAGCCCGATTCCAAGGCGAGATCGTCACTGTGAAAGTGTTCGAGGACAACGTCCTCGTCAAAGACACGCTCAGCGAGCCCGGCCAGGGCAAGGTATTGGTAGTCGATGGTGGCGGCTCGCTCCGCTGTGCCTTGGTGGGGGATCAGATCGCCGCCATGGCAGTCAAGAATGGATGGGCAGGCATCATCGTCTACGGTTGCATTCGTGATTCTGCTGTGATCAATGATCTGGAAATCGGCGTGCGGGCGCTCAATACCCATCCGCTCAAGAGCGTCAAGCAGGGTGCAGGCTATCGGCAGATCGCAGTCGCCTTTGCCGCAGTCACCTTCCGGCCAGGTGAATTCGTCTACGTGGACGAGGACGGCATAGTCCTTTCGGCTACTGCCCTGCTGTAAGAAATCGGCCTAGAATACGACTGAACATTCGCACGTATAGCCTTGTGGCAGGCGCGTGGGATTTCAGTTTTGAAAGGGCATGCGATGGCAGCGTTGACAGATCGATTCGGCAGGCAAATTGATTATTTACGCCTGTCTGTGACCGACCGCTGTGATCTACGCTGCAGCTATTGCATGCCTGCGGGATTCAAAGGATTCGAAACACCATCGCATTGGCTGACCTTTGACGAGATCGAGCGCTTGATTGGCGTATTTGCCCGCCTGGGCGTCAGCCGTGTCCGGCTGACCGGTGGCGAGCCGCTGCTGCGGAAAGATCTACCGATCTTGGCAGGGCGGTTGGCTGCACTGCCGGGGCTGGACGATCTGTCGCTGTCCACCAATGCCACCCAATTGGCGCACCATGCCCAGGCGCTGAAGCAAGCTGGGATTCGCCGCCTCAATGTCAGCCTGGATTCGCTCAACCCCTGTAAGTTTGGCCAGATTGCAGGTCGGCCCAGTTTCGATAAAGTGATGGCAGGCCTGATGGCGGCCAAGGCGGAAGGCTTTGCACCGATCAAGGTCAATATGGTGGCGATGAAGGGTGTCAATGATGATGAAATCGACACCATGGTCGAATTCTGTCACGCCCATGGCTTTGTCCTGCGCTTGATCGAGGCGATGCCAATGGGTGACACCGGGCGCCATACCCAGTATCTTGACCTGCAACCGGTCGCCAATCGCTTGAAGCAACGATTCCAGCTACAAGAAGTCGCCGTCCCGCTAGGCGCGGGCCCGGCACGCTACCTTGCCAGTGCGGATGGTTCGTTCAACATCGGGTTCATCACCCCGATCTCTCAGCACTTCTGCGCCACCTGTAACCGGGTCCGGCTGTCTGTCGATGGCACCTTGTACATGTGCCTTGGGCAGGATGAGAAAATGGAGTTTCGCCCCATGCTGCGCCAGGGCGCAAGTGATGCCGACCTGGAGGCCGCCATCCGCGCTGCCATCGAGCTGAAGCCCGAGCGGCACGAGTTCAAGGAAAAGCCAGAGAAAGTGCTGCGGTTCATGTCCATGACCGGGGGCTAGGCGCTGATGACTGGCGTTGGCGTTGACCGCGAAACATATTGACAACGTCGAGGCCCACCTTGCTGTCTTACCAATCCGCCATCCCTGTCTTACAACACTACCTGAACAACATGCTGGAGCTGATCCAGCAAGCGGAAAACGCCATCGCTACGGGCCTCCATACCGAGCAGGCTCTGCTCAGTGCGCGGCTTTCACCGGATATGTTTGGGTTGGCGGATCAGCTCTGTATCGCTTGTGGCTTTTGCCTCAGGGCTTGCTACCCACTTGCGGGTCTGGATATCCCCGAGATACCACCGAGCCCCCTGCATCTGCAAGGGCTCAGACAACGTGTGGCGGCTACTCAGGCATTGCTGGCCGCCCTGCCTGACTCCCTCGCCACACCGCCCACCCAGGTAGTCACCCAAGCAGGGCTGGCAGAGCACACGCTGCCGTCAGCGGTTTACCTCGCGCACTATGCCCTGCCCAACTTCTTCTTTCACCTGTCGATGGCCTATGCCATTCTGCGCCAAGCTGGCATCCCGGTCAGTAAAGGGCACTTTGACGGCTTTCATCATTACCCTACCGGCTTTCAGTTCCATGATCAGTAGCTCATTGTGACCCACGACCATTGATAAGGGCGGCATCCAAACGCGCATCCCGCCCCCGACTCAACCAGCCTGCAACTACGTTTTCACAAGTACAGCCAGGCAAGATTGCCTATAGTCAAGCCATGAAGACCTTGTTCATCTGCCTTGACCGGATGCTGTGCTCTTCCACCCCTGGATGGGGCGGATGATGCTGATCATTCTGCACTGGCTACGTATGCTGATCGGCTGGCTGGACTTGGCCATGTTCACCTTGTTCATGATCTTGATTGCACTGCTGCCTCGCACCCTGGTGAGCCGTATCTATCCGCTATTGTTCCACGCGTGGTGCCGTACCTTTGTACGGGCACTGAATGTGGACTTGCGTTTACATCAAAAGAACATCAAGCCCCTGCCCCGCCAATATATCCTGATTGCCAATCATCCCTCGGCCTTTGAAGACGTCGGCATTCCGGCATTGTTCCCAGTGGTCTCGCTGGCCAAGGCAGAGGTCGCGAATTGGTGGATTGTCGGACGGATCGCGGTGGCCGCCGGCACTTTGTTTGTACAGCGTGAATCAGCAGAATCACGACAGGCTGCATTGCAGTCGCTGATCGATGGCCTGAAGGCGGGCAAGAATATCTGTCTGTATCCCGAAAGTGGCTGTAAAGGACGCCGTCTGTTCAAGCTGTTCCGCTATGGGGCATTTGAAGCCAGCTTGCGCTCTGGGGTGCCGATTCTGCCGGTATTCATCCACTATGAGGCTCAGGAGGATTTCGAATGGCAGGAACCTTGGACGTTGCTCGACAAGTTACGCCATTTCATGACCACGCAGAACAACCGTGCCAACTATTACGTATTCGATGCCATCCACCCTGCCGATTTTGCCGACAAGCAGCAGTTCAGCGACCACGTCTATAAACAATATCAGACATGGCAACAGAAATACCTGGAATGATCCAGGCTGAATCAATTAGGGCCATCAATGAAAAAGCGCACCATAACGGTGCGCTTTGTGGTCGATCCCTGATCGCTCAATGCAGCCACTTGTCGTAGTCTTCCTTGCGGCGGCCAAACCCATGGCGCTGTTCATAGCCGCTCAAGAACAGATTCATCAGGAACATTTCACGATATTCCTCATCAGGCTGCGCACGTCGGTCATTCATGCGGCGATCATAATACTGCTGTTGCTGCATTTGCTGCTGCTGTTGTTCGTAGTAATAGCGTTGCTGCTGCTCGGCATAATTGCCATCTGCCTGCTGATCATAAGCAGCGCCTTGCGGATAGGAAGACGACTGCGGCTCCCTTTGCGCATCATAGGCATCGCCATAACGTTCTTCGGCGCCTTGCTCGGCTTCATAGGGATATTTCTGTTGCGAGTAGTAATGCTCACCAGGCTGCTGAGGGTAAGTCTTCATCTTGAGTATCCTCCTCGTACTGGAATTCGCACCGGCATCAAGTTGGCTGCCCCGATGCGCATCGCGAAAGACAGGTGACCAGCGGTGAATGCGTCTGATCACACGTTGCAAGGCAGCGTGCTGCACCGCATTCACATGAATTGGTCTGGAATTTGCACAGCACAGAATACGACGACATCGAAATCTCAGGTACGACCTGATATGCCACGCCAGATATATCGACCACCCGACATGGAAACCACCGCATCAACACCGTACAGATTGCCTACGTTTTGAGCATAGGTTACCGGCCATGGTTCCACAACCACATTACAAAAATTTGATAGCCAGCTTCAGCGTGTTGTCCTCTCGATGCGGCTGAATCTCAAAACCCAGCTTTTCCATCAGCTTGAGCATATTGCCATTCGCGGCAAAAATCTCACCGACCATCAGTTTGAAGCCCTTGTCCCGTGCGGCATCAAACAGTTGCTCCATCAACAAGGTGCCGACCCCCTTGCCTTGCCAGTCGTCCGCTACCACCAGCGCAAACTCGCAGCTTTCGCCATCCGGGTTGGCGGAAAAACGGGACACCCCGATCTGGCGCTCTGCGCCATCGCGGTCGATCAAGGCGATCAGGGCAATTTCACGCGCGTAATCCAGCTGGGTCAGGCGAACCAGCAGGCTGTCCGGCAGTTGCTTCATCGTGTTCATGAAGCGGTTGTAGCGAGATTCCTCCGATAGCGCACGCACAAACACCTGCTGCATTTCCGCATCCTCGGGTCGCATGGCACGGATATGGACGGGCGTGCCGTCTTTGGCGGTCGCGTCTTTGCTGAGATGCGTTGGATACGGGTGGATCGCCATGTGCCCATACTGGCCGCCCTGGGTGGTAAAGGGCGCAAGGACGATGCGGGCGTCCAGTGCAATGGCGCCATTTTCGTCCGCAATCAGGGGGTTGATGTCCATCTCGCGGATGGCGGGTAGCTCGCACACCATTTCCGACACGCGCAACAAAACCGCTTTGACCGCATCGAGCGGCACAGGCGGGTAATTACGGAATTCCCCCAACAGCTTGCTGACCCGGGTTGATTTGATCATCTTGGCAGCCAGAAAATCATTCAACGGTGGCAACGCCACCATCCGATCACTGACAATTTCCACCGTGATCCCGCCCGATCCAAATGCAATCAATGGGCCAAACACCGCATCATGGGTCACACCCACCATCAGCTCGCGCCCAAACCGTGATTTGACCATCGGTTGAATGCTCACCCCTTGAATGCTGGCATCTGGTCTGCGCAACCGTGTGCCTTCCATGATCTGTTGAAAGGCATCACGCACCGCATCGGCATTCTTGAGGCCCAACACCACACCGCCAACATCTGTTTTATAAGTGATGTCGATTGAATTGATCTTCATCGCCACCGGATAGCCGATACGCTCAGCCACGGCCACAGCAGCATCCTGGCTGGTTGCCGGCTTGCAGGCTGCAATTGGCACATGGAAGTAGGACAACAGCTGCAGCGCCTCGTGGCCTTGCAGCACGCGCCGCCCCGCAGACAAAGCCGATTCTATCAGCGCCTTGGCTTCCGCGATCCTCGGCGGGGCCTCGCGATGGGCAAGCGGCCCTGGCACCTGCATCAACAGCTTCTGGTTACGTTGGTAGACAGCCAGCGCAAAAAACACCTCCACAGCGTTTTCAGGGGTGCGATAGTGCGCCAGACGGTTATCGACAAACACTTGGCGAGCCGCATGCACCTTGGCCTCGCCCATCCACACCATCAGCAGCGGCTTGCTGAACTCCTTACGCAATTTCACCATCAGCTGCGCCGTTGCGACGGCATCAGTGTGGATCTGCGGCGTAAAAATCACCATCACCGCATCCACACCAGGATCTTTCAGACACGCCCGCGTCGCCACCTCAAAACGCTCAGGTGGCGCATCACCAATGATGTCCACCGGGTTCGAGCCCGACCAGGCAGGCGGCAAGGCCTGATCCAGCGTTGTAATAGTCTCAGCAGAGAGCTTGGCGACCCGCACCTGCAGGTCAGCCATCCGGTCTGCAGCCATCACACCCGGCCCGGCCCCATTGGTCACCACCGCCAGTCGCGGCCCAGCCACCCGGTAATTCGAGGTAAGTACCCGTGCCGCCGCGAACAGATCCGCCACGGAACGCACCCGCACCGCACCCGCACGACGGATGCAGGCCTCAAATGCGTCATCACTACCCACCATGGCGCCACTATGCGTGTAGGGGCTCTGCAACACCATCCCGTTGCGCCCGGCCTTGATCGCGATGACTGGCTTACTGCGTGCGGCGGCCCGCATGGCGCTCATGAAAATACGCGCATCACGGATACCTTCGATATAAAGCAGAATGGCCTGCGTCTGATGATCATTGACCAGAAAATCCAGCGTCTCGCCAAAATCGACATCCACCGTCGCACCCAGTGAGACCACGCTCGACAGGCCGACGCCATTGCTTTCCGCCCAGTCGAGAATCGCCGTGGACAACGCCGTGGACTGCGACACCAACGCCAGGTTGCCAGGTTTGATCTGCCCTGAATAATCCGAAGCATTCAACCCCAGCTCAGGCCGCATGATGCCAAACAGATTGGGGCCAAGCAGCCTCAACCCATGGATACGGGCGTGCTGTCGCGCATCGTTGAGGCCCTTGACATGCAACGGATCTGTCAGATTCAAGCCCTGGGACAATATCACCGCAGCCTTGACACCTTTTTTCGCACAATCAGCAACCACCTCCGGTAATGCCGCAGCGGGCGTTGCGATCACAGCCAGATCGACATCTGTCTTGATCTCACCGACACGGTGGAAAACCGGCAACCCATGCACCGTCTTATGCCGCTTGTTGACCGCATACAGATCACCCTTGAACCGTGCCGACAACAGATTGCGCAACACCACATCACCCAAGGAGCCGGGCCGCTCGCTGGCGCCGATCACAGCAACCGACCTGGGGGCAAACAGTGAACTCAGATAGTGCGGGCCCATACAAGGCTCCTGGTTGAATAGATGGTTCAGGATCGTACCAGAAACACTTTACTTCATATTTATCTGGATCAAGTAAGCCCGTGCTTACAGAAATTGCTGACGCACGTTACTGGCCATCCAGCAAATGCAATGGGCAAAGGCTGCGTTCACGCGAACTTTTGATAGAATCATCGGTTCCGGTTTATCCATGCCCTGATTGCATGCCGGAAAACCCATTGCTCATTAAGGAACACCATGTTAAGCCTATACAATACGCTGACCCGACAGAAAGAAGTCTTCAAACCGATTACCCCAGGCCACGTGAAAATGTATGTCTGCGGCATGACGATTTATGACTACTGTCACCTCGGGCACGCACGCATGTTGACCGCTTTTGACATGGTGCAACGCTGGCTGCGCGCATCAGGTCTGAATGTCACCTATGTGCGCAACATCACCGACATCGACGATAAGATCATCAAACGAGCGGCTGAAAACGGTGAATCGATCCAAGCCCTCACCACCCGATTCATCGATGCCATGCATGCGGACCTGTCCAAGCTCGGCGTACAGAGCCCTGATTTCGAGCCACGCGCAACAGAGGACGAATCCATTGCAGGTATGTTCTCGCTGATCCAGAAATTGATCGACAAAGGATTGGCTTACGCTGCGGACAACGGTGACGTCTACTATTCAGTCCATTCATTCGAAGGCTATGGCAAGCTCTCCGGCAAATCACTGGACGACTTGCGTGCAGGCGAACGTGTCGAAGTCGATCCACACAAACGTGACCCACTCGACTTTGTGCTCTGGAAAGCGGCCAAACCAGGCGAGCCCAGCTGGGAAAGCCCTTGGGGGGCAGGCCGCCCTGGGTGGCATATCGAGTGCTCCGCCATGAGCGAACGGCTGCTGGGCGCACAATTCGACATCCACGGCGGCGGCCAGGATCTGCAATTCCCGCACCATGAGAACGAAATCGCGCAATCAGAAGGCGCCCACGGGCACGGCTACGCCAACTACTGGATGCATAACGGCTTCCTGAATGTGGACAATGAAAAGATGTCGAAATCGCTCGGCAACTTCTTCACCATCCGTGACGTATTGAAGGAATACGACCCAGAAGTCGTGCGCTTCCTGCTGCTGCGCACCCATTACCGCAGCCCGCTGAACTACTCGCAAGTACACCTGGACGATGCCAAGGGCTCACTGACACGCCTCTACACTGCGCTGAAGAACGTCCCGCCAGCTACCGTATCCATTGATTGGAGCAATCCATACGCCAAACGCTTCCAGGAAGCGATGAACGACGACTTTGCCACCCCGGAAGCCATCGCGATCCTGTTTGAGCTGGCGGGAGAAGCCAATCGCACCCAATCCGCACAGGAAGCAGGGCTGCTGAAAGTGCTGGCCAACCTGCTGGGCTTTCTGGAGCGCGACCCACAGCACTTCCTGCAAGGTGGCGAAACACAAGATGGCCTCAGCAACGCAGAAATCGACGAGTTGATCGCACAGCGCCTGGCCGCTCGGCAAAGCAAGAACTGGGCTGAATCAGATCGGATTCGCGATACACTGAAAGATGCAGGTATCGTATTGGAAGATGGCCCTCAAGGAACCACCTGGCGTCGTGTTTGATTCAACCTTCACACCAACCCGACCGAACCGCTTAGCGGTTCGGTTGATTGTCCTATCTCCGGACAATCGCATCCTGCTGATTCGTTATCACGACGATCCCCCTTTGCACGTCAACCATCCAGAGCTGACAGACTATTGGTGCACCCCTGGCGGCGGCCTGGAACCCGGCGAAACCCACGAGCAAGCCGCAGCCCGTGAATTGATGGAGGAAACGGGACTCCATGGCAAAATCGGCCCGGTCATCGCCAAGCAGAAACGCTTCATCCGTTACCCGGATAGTGCATATATCCAAGAAGAGCAATACCACGTGGTCCGGGTTCCTCATACCCACGTCGAGCCGACCGCACTGGAGCCCAATGAGCTACTGGAAATCCAGGAATTCAGGTGGTTTTCAATCGATGAGCTGGCAGTGCTGGCACTACCAGTGATTCCATTTGAATTCCCTCAATGGCTGAAAGAAAATCTTTCAGCCATTGTCCAGGGTAATGATGTCATGGAGTGCAGCTGGGTTTTGTAGCCTGGGCTTCTACACCCGAACCAATCCCTGTGGGGCACGCTGCAATGGGAAACACCAAGCAGCCCATTTGAACTCACTTCAGGCCACGGCTACCATCTGATCGCTCAGTTTGGTTCTGCGGCCAATTTTCATGGGCTTGATCTGGTCATCAAAGACAATATCCAGCTGCTCCGCATGCTGCTCACAGAATGCCAAGCCCGCATTGAAGCCTATCCGGAACAATTTGCCCAGATTGTAACTTGACCAGTCCAGTACCTCTGGCAGATGGTATTCAGGAATATCGAATGGCACTTTCAGCAAGGTGCGAATCGGCTTGCCGCTGGCATCCCGATTGTATTTGAGCTCGAACAGCTCTGTGTCATTGCGGGCAACGTCCACCAAGGGGGCGATGATCGATAGCGTATAAGCATCCCAGAGGTTTCTAGGCTCGCGGATCAATTTGTCGCTGCTCAACACGTCAAACACGACGATGGTGTCAATATCTGCGTGTTTGCCCCCTTCCGCCTCCAGCAGCCCTTTGTAATTCAAGCAATCCACGACGGCACCTTCATAGTATTTCTTGCCATCGATCTCGCAGGGCGCGTATAGGAATGGATAGGACAAGGCGGCCTGAAAGTGCTTCTGGGTGATTTGATCCTTACCCCAGATTGTCATTTCTCGGTCGGTGATGTTGTAGGCGTTCACATAAAGATCAGGCCGAATCGAGGGCAGCGCATCGAAATCAACCAGGTGATCGATAAATGGAACATGGGCACACAGCCCTTGGCTGTTGGGATTGAGATCTGTCGGGCAGGCTACCGCCATCATCAACTTCATCCAATCATCCACAAAACCAGCCAACCGATTTCCGGCACGTTGTTGCTGCAATAGCTGCATCATGGGGTTGGCAGCCAGGAGCTGCCGGAACATGTCCGCTTGGTGCCCGGGTTTGTTGAATACCTTGTAGTTCACCGGGAATGCCTGGTAGATGGCATCGGATACGCCAAGCTCCATTGTGCTACGTAATGCATCGGCAGGGGTGCCATGTTTTGGTGCCGTGTACAGCAATCCAATGGTTGCACCTGCCCCCGAGCAGGAAATCACATCGAATTCAGCACCTTGCATATCAAATGCCAGTAGTGCACCTGACATGAGGGTGGCATTGGGTGCACCACCACCCAATATCAATGCTTTTTTGTTTTTTACTTTTTCTTGCTGAGTCATACCTTCGCTGCGGCTGGACGCGCCTAAAAAATGTTGCAGCGCAGCATTCTAATTTTTCCATGCGCATTAATCAATATAAAAACGTCATATGCCATCCAACTATGGAGATGCCTGGCCTTACATCCCATCCCATCGATAAAATATCCATTTTTGAACGGCGTTATTTCAAACATGTCCACTGAAAAATTCCCAGTCACCCCGGCCATTCGCGTACTCAGGGAGCGCAACGTCGTTTTCTCTCATCACCCATACCAGTATGAGGAACATGGCGGTACAAGCACCTCCAGCAGGGAGCTTGGCGTGGATGAACATGCGGTCATCAAAACGCTGATCATGGAAGATGAGCAGAAGCGCCCTTTGATTGTCCTCATGCATGGAGACTTTGAAGTCTCCACCAAGAATCTTGCGCGGATCATGGGTGTGAAAACCATCACGCCTTGTGCGCCAGATGTGGCCAATCGCCATTCTGGGTACATGGTCGGCGGTACTTCGCCTTTCGGCACCAGAAAACCCATGCCGGTTTATATGGAGCGCTCTATCCTGACACTCCCCAAAATCTATGTGAATGGGGGGAAGCGTGGCTATCTGGTGGGCTTGGACCCAAAGCACATGGAGCAGATCCTGAAGCCCACCTTGGTTGACGTGGCCACCCGCTAGTCGTCTCTCATATGATCCAGGTTCGTAGCCATCTGCATGGTGTCCAGACACAAGATTTCATACTCACGAAGCCTATACCATGTCCAGCAACCGCCCATATACCGTACATGATTGGCATAGGTGTGACATAGTCTGGCATTCCTGGTACTCAGGCTCTATTGACCGATCTGGACTGTTTAAAAATGAATTTTGAAGAACTATATGACTGGCTTGACAAAGCCCTCTCTGCACTACAACCCGGTATCATCAATGGGGACAGGTTGCACGAGGTCAATCAGCCATTGGTGCCTGCCGCCGTCCTGGTGCCCATCATCTACCACCCCACCCATCCAACACTGCTGCTCACCAAGCGAACACCGCATCTATCAAAGCATGCTGGCCAAATCAGCTTTCCCGGTGGCCGGGCAGAGCCTTTTGATACCAATGCACAAGCCACCGCCCTGCGAGAAGCGGAGGAGGAAATCGGCCTCTCACCGTCTTACGTGGCACTGCTTGGCCAGCTTCCACAGTACATCACCATCTCCGGCTTTCTGGTCACACCCGCTGTGGGGCTGATCAGACCTGGCTACACACTGAAGCTGGATGAACATGAGGTGGAAAGCGTCTTTGAAGTGCCACTCAGCCATATTTTGAATCCATCGCATTATGAGACCCACCCCTATCAGCTGGGCGGCCAACACGGTCACTATCACGCCATACCCTATCGGGAACATTTCATCTGGGGTGCCACCGCAGCCATGCTGCTTTCACTATGCAAATGTATTAATTTAGAGAATCCTGACAAACAGGGCTGGCATCTCCGCTTTTAATACCTTAGACTCAAGTTGAATGTGTATTTTTTTTGAATATTCGGGCATTTGAATTGATCCACTTGTCAGGTGAGGCGAAGCAGCAGCACCGCCCAATTTATTCAAATTGGAAAGCACGGGTGTTAATTGAAAATGACAACAACATTTAGCAATGAATACCTGCTGATCAACAAATAAAATGCAATACGAATAAAAATAGAAAAATCACCGTGTTTGATTTTTCTCGATTGAACTTTATGATATTGATAACGCTCTCACGTCGGGCCGGTGTCAATTCGGTGTGATATGTTAAAACCTTGCCATTGCCCATCCACTCCTCCCGCCGCCAACCAGGAAAATATCTTTTCCGGTGAAGGCGGAGATATGTGGGGCCACATGGCTCGGTACTGGTGGCCAATCTATGATCGTAGCTGGTTGGCCGGGTTGGAGAGCAGCCTTGAAAGCTCGCGTGATTATTATCTGGCGAGTGTTCAAGCCCAGTTGCGTCTGGCAAGCGTATCCGATCAATTTGTCGGAACGACACGGCAAAGCGTGCTTGATTTTTTGGATCAACTGTCGCAGCAGGCCCCAGCAGCGTCAAACACATTGACGCCCATCCACTCAGCCCTTGAGATGAGTGGATGGGCTTATGACTCACTGTCAAAGGCTACTCGTCAGGTCAGCAAATTTGCCAATACCAATTTATCAGCGGCGATGGTCAATGCGGTCAAGCATGGGTACCGAGAGGTATTCCATTTGCCCCATTTTCCTCAACGAAAATCATGAGCATTTTGTGCTATATACAAAGAGCGAAATAGTAGGTTGTATACATCAATGAAAACAGCAATTGTCATTAATCTTGACTATGAGCGGTTTGGCTATGCACTTTGCAGCCAATACTGGAACCAAGTGACATCAGTCATGGAGGCATCTGGTTTCATCTTGAATAACCGGATGTTTTTGACCAACCTCTCACCTGATGAAGCGTATAACAACGCCCGTTGGGTCATCAATCAAATTGATGAATTGACGCGACATAATTCAGTCAATCTATCACAGACCATTCGTGAGTTTTACGGTCTGGATTACACACAAGTCACCAATCTTTTAACACCACCAACCAGTACGATCGCTGTTGAATTCATCGACAACGAATTTGTATCCCAGTCTGTGAACTAGGTTCTGTTGGCATCGCTCAATCTGACCATGCCATGACAATGCTCAGCGGTGTTGTTTGTTGTGAATGCAATGAACAATACCGACTTGGTATATATCAAAAAGCCACAGCCAATACGTTACTCAGCCCCACCGTCGAATCAGATCGTTTCCAATGTGAAGATGGTCGAGTATGCGGGCAACCACGAAATCGATGATGTCCAGTACCTTTTCCGGGTGGTGATAGAAGCCAGGATTAGGTGGCAGGATGACGGCACCAGCTTTTGCCAACTTCAGCATGTTCTCCAGATGGATCACTGAGAACGGGGCCTCTCTCGGCACGACAATCACCTTCTTCTGCTCTTTGAGCATGACATCGGCAGCCCGCTCGATCAGGTTATCACTCATGCCGGAGGCGATTGCGGCCAGTGTCCCCATGGTACAGGGACAGATCACCATGGCATCGGCAGGGCTTGATCCTGATGCAACAGGTGCAAACCATTCCTCTCGGCCAAAAACCCGTAACTTCCCAGGTAGATGATCAAACTGACTGGCCAATGCCACTTCTACATCCGCAGCCCGGGTGGGCAAGGCCCAGTCCATCTCTTGGCGAGCCACGACTTGCGCCACTTGTGAATACAGCAGCCATACTTCGGCACCGCTCGCCAAAAGGCACTGCAGCAATCGAGCCCCATAGGGCATGCCAGAGGCGCCGGTCAATGCCAGCGCGATCCGCTTGCCTGGCGCAGCACTGACACTTGGAGTCTGCTGCAGCATGGCTTGATATTGTGCTTGCATGCTAGGGCTTTCTCTCGTTCTCGATTGGTGTGGCAGGCTCGACAGTCGGGCTCTGTGCTGGTGATGCAGTATCTGGCCGGCTCGTGGTGACAGGCTGTCTTTTCTGGCCAATCAAACGACACATTGCCACTTCCAGCTGGTCGGCCAACGAATCAGGCATGATGGTGGTGGCCTCTTTGTCAGCACCAGTGGATTGATCCAAGGGCTGCCCAAGGCGATCGAACAGCACCCAATTCAATGTCAATAAGCTGTGCTGCGTGCAATCCAGGCGCTCACGGAACAACCCGCTGGCAGCTTGCCCTTGGCGCACCACCTGTGGCGAACTGAAGACCACTTTACGCCAATAGGTCAGCACGGTGCCATCTATCAGGATGCGGGACTGGTCAATGCTATGCAGATTCGGATCATTCAGCCGTAACGCCTGCCACTCTGCAGCCTGTGCCACACCAGCAAGCAGACCGAGCCAAAACAGATACTTTTTCATGAGGAGGGTTCATTCAGCAGTTTTGCGACAATCAGCCCGTTGACCCAGCCAAATATACAACCAAATGCCAACAAGACGGGGAGCAATATTTCCACGACACGCACCGGCACCAGCCAGCAATACGCAACCCATACCTGCCCGCCAATATGCGCCAGCGCAGCACAGGTGCTGTAGGTGATTGGCCCGAACCAGCGATCTGGTAGTACATGGCACAGTCTCAGCATCATCAGGCTGGCCATGCTGCCAGACAGTGCCAGGAAAAAGCCCGGCGTCATGAAGCTACCGAACAGGAATGCACCTGCCAAAACACGTAACAGGGCTACCCAGGCCGCTGCACGCCAGCCATGGCGGTACATGACCCATAATACGATGATATTGGCCAAGCCGGGTTTGACCCCAGGTATGGGTGAAGGCAGGGCGTTTTCCAGCAAGGAAAGCAGAACCGCTGAGGCGGCCAGACTCGCCAAGTGGCGATCACGGGGGGTCACAGATAGTTCAATAGTTGAGCGAGTCATAGCGATGTGCCAATCCTGTCAGCTCAATACTGGTCTGATTCGGGAGACAAAGTGCCATCTCACCCACCCGTGTCAGCCACCCCCTCAAGACGCAATACTGGCGAGGGCTCGGGTCTTGGCTGATCCGGGCGCGGCCAGGTGCGATTTCAATCACGGTCTGGCCCAACGGCCCCTGAACTGACAAGGTGTGTGGCTGATCCAATGCAAGTCTGGCGACTGTCTCACCCCGCGCTCGCACCACAACGGCTGTTGCGGTGCCTTGCCACCAACTCCATCGCGCCACGGACACACAGAACAGCACAGCCAGACAACCGACCAACCAGTCCCCTGGTTTGATCAGCGACAGCCAACGCACTCAAGAAAGCTCACGATGGCGTACGATCACCTGCTGCTCCTCACTGAACCGCTTGCCCAGTTGCTCTGCGAAATAGACCGAACGGTGCTGCCCACCTGTGCAGCCCACCGCAATCGTCAGATAGCTCCGATTATCCTTGACGAAGCTTGGCAGCCAGCGGGCCACGAAATGCTCGATGTCCTGATACATCTCACGAACTTCCGGCTGAGCTTGCAAAAAGTCGATGACGGGTTCGTCTCGCCCGGTCAGCGGTTTCAGATCCGGCACATAATGGGGGTTGGGTAGGCTGCGCACATCAAACACCAGATCAGCATCCAGCGGTATGCCATGTTTGAATCCAAACGACTCCACGATCAAGGTGAGTCGTGACTGGTCCATCTCAACGACGGTTTTCACCCAGTTACGCAATGTATTGGCATTCAGGTCAGAGCTATCGATGCGATGCCCCAGATCGCCAATACCAGCGAGCATTTCCCGCTCCAGCCCGATGGCCTCGGTCACTGTCAATGATGAAATGGCCAAGGGGTGCCTGCGCCGGGTTTCCGAAAAGCGTTTGACCAGTGTTTCTGTCTTGGCTTCGAGGAACAGCAGCCGGACATCTACGCCCTGCGCCTTCAGTGAATCCAGCTGCTGCGGTATCGCATCCAGACTAGGCCCACCACGCACATCGATACTGATGGCGATCTTGTCATGGCCGTCTTCTTGTAAGTAACCGGCGATTTGCGGCAAAAAGGGCGTAGGGAGATTGTCGATACAGTAGAACCCGCCGTCTTCCAATACCTTCAAAGCGACACTTTTCCCTGAACCTGACAAACCACTGATGATGATGAGCTGCATCGATGTCTCTATGACTATTCAACGATAGACGGATGGATCATGCCGCAAAGTCACGTTTGGCGCTACCTTGCAGCCATCAGTCTTTTAAATGGATGTTGGTGTGCTGTAAAAATGGTTTGAACAGAATTGATCCACTGAGTTCATACTCAACCGGTATAGCATGTCCACGATGACTTGGCGTGGTGCAATGACGGCGGACAAACCGACTCAATTCATGCCTTCGCCCGATTCCATATAGCGCTGCTGGCGTTCGATGAATTCCTTGGTACTATCCAGGCCACGCAACTGCAGAATGTAATTGCGCACCGCAGCCTCGACCAGAACCGCCAGATTTCGCCCTGCGGCCACTGGCAGGACGACCCGCCTGACCGGCACACCCAGCACGTCCTGTGTTGCCTCATGCGAAGCCAGGCGATCCAGCATCGCCATGTTTTCCGGGTTGGCCTTCTGCAGATGGATCATCAGCTTCAAGGTCTTTTTCGGGCGTACCGCTGTCTCCCCGAAAATAGCTTTGATATTCAATATGCCCAGCCCCCTGACCTCCAGAAAATCCCGCAACATGGCCGGGCAACGCCCTTCCAGTATTTCTGGCGCGACACGGAACACTTCAACAGCATCATCCGCCACCAGGCCGTGTCCACGCGAAATCAGCTCCAGCGCCAATTCAGACTTACCCATGGCTGAATCACCCGTGATCAGGACGCCCACCTCCAACACATCCAGAAACACCCCATGCAGCACGGTGGAGACAGCCAGCGCCTTCGATAGATAGAAACGCAAAACATCCATCAGGTACGGGCTTTTCTCGGGCGAGCTGAACATCGGCACGGACGCGGCCTCACAGGCATCCACCAGCACCTGTGGCACTTGCTCATCATTGGCAACGATCATGGCCGCCATCTGGTTGGAGAACAGATGCGTGATCGAAGTGCGTAACGTCTGGTCGTCAAGTGTCCGTAGATACTCCATCTCGGCCAAGCCCAAGACCTGCACCCGATTGGGATGAACGAAATTCAAGTGCCCGACCAAGGCCAATGTCGGCTTCTGGACAATATCGTTGGTCAGCAAGTTACCGGCCCCCGACTTGCCCGCCACCCAGGTCAGATGGAGCTTCTTGGCATTGTCGTCAAACAGCTGCTGGACACTAATTTGAGGCATAGGGTTGCCATTCCATGATCAATCGGTACGCCTCCTGGGCGTCAGGCGCCTGCTCAAGCGTCTCCCGGAACTGCTTATGGCTGAACATATCTGCCAGCTCGGACAGCAGTTGCAAGTGCAGGTCAGTCGCGGATTCCGGTACCAGCCAGACGAACAGCAGCCCGACCGGCTTACCATCCGGGGCATCAAACGGAATCGGCTGCTTGAGTTTGACAAACGCCCCGACTGCATCACGCAAGCCCTTGATGCGCCCATGTGGCACGGCGACACCATGACCAAGCCCGGTGGAGCCAAGCTTCTCACGCGCAAACAACGCATCAAAGACGGTGCTCCGGCCAATATTGTTGTTGTTCTCGAACAACAACCCGACTTGTTCGAAGACCCGTTTTTTGCTACCCACGTCCAGATCGAAAAACACGTTTTCGGCTGGCAGAATTTTTTTGATCAGTTGTGTCATAGATGCCGCCAGGATACGGCCTTATTCAAACGCGGCTATTGTAGTCCCGTCTGGCCGCAGTTGCCATTGTTGAACAATATGTGGAATATGCCTTGCTGCCAAATCGTTTTTTCAACGGCATGGCCAAGTACGATATCCATCTGAAAAGCATGAAGAAAAAGGGCGCCATGCGCCCTTTTAACCAGCTGCAGTCCCATTGGGGAAAAAACAGATACTGCAAGTGCGGCCATCAGGCCGCTTCCAAGACCGTCAAGTCGTGGCTTCCCCCGGTACAGCTTGATACTTCAATGCGCCGTCATAGCGCCGTTCCTGATACTTTTCCTTATGCTTGAGAACCTGGCGATCCAGTTTATCGATCAGTGCGTCAATAGCGGCATACATGTCTTCGTCAATGGCTTCGACATGGATGTCTTTTCCTCGTAGATGGACGTTCGCCTCAATCTTCTGTTGCAGCTTGTCGACAGACAGGATCACATTGACATCGATCACGTGATCGAAATGCCGCGTCACTCGATCCAGCTTGGAAATCACGTATTCCCGGATCGCTGGCGTAATTTCAAGGTGATGCCCACTGAGGTTGAGATTCATATGGTTCTCCTTACATCGTTTAGAGGGACTTGCGCTGGTTAACCGGTGGAATCTGCATTGCTTCACGATATTTGGCGACGGTACGGCGGGCCACATTGATCCCCTGTTTCGCCAGCATCTCTGAGAGTGTGCTGTCGGATAGGGGCTTTTTCGCATCTTCACTGCCGATCAACTGCTTGATCAGCGCTTTGATGGCGATGGCCGAGCATTCACCGCCTGCTTCTGTCTCTACATGACTACCAAAGAAGTACTTTAGTTCAAAAATTCCGCGAGGCGTCAGCATGAATTTTTGAGTAGTCACCCGGGAAATGGTCGATTCGTGCAGATCGAGCACCTCCGCGATATCTCTCAACACCAAGGGCCGCATGGCCACTTCGCCATGTTCAAAAAAACGGTACTGCCGGTCAATAATTGCCTGCGATACCCGCAGTATGGTATCGAATCGCTGTTCGACGTTCTTGATCAGCCATTTGGCTTCCTGCAGCTGCATGGCCAGCTGGGAGCCCCCGTTCTCACGATGTTGCTGCAAAATATTGGCGTACATGCGGTTCACACGCAGACGGGGCATTGCAGCAGAATTCAGGCTGGCCACCCAGGTGCCTTTCACCTGTTTGACGACTACATCCGGCACGATATAACGATTATCACTCTGCGCGAATTCCGCCGCTGGACGCGGGTTCAGGCTACGGATCAGCTGTTGCGCGCCACGCAGGGTCTCCTCGTCGCAGCCCAGCAGTTTTTTCAACCGGACATAATCCTTGCCAGCCAACAAATCCAGATGACGCTCACAAATCTGCCGCGCAAGTTTGACAGTTGGCGTGGTAGGTAGCGGTGCCATCTGCAGCAACAGGCACTCGCTGATCGTCCGTGCGCCCACCCCGATCGGCTCAAGATTCTGAAGATGACGCAACGCGATGCGCAGCTCTTCCTCTTCGACCTCCAGCTCTTGCGGCAATGTCTCCAGCACCTCTTCCAGCGAAACGGTCAGCAGCCCATCGTCATCCAGATTATCGATCAGGATGGACACCAAGGCCCGATCACGCATTTCCAGAGCAAGCAGGCGTAGTTGGTCTTCCAGATGATCCCGCAGGGTGGGGATCTCCGCAGTCTGCTGGGAATAATCTCCGTCCTCGTCATCATCTCTGGGGGTATTGCTGTAGTTGATGTCGCCCCAGTCATCGGATGAAAACTCCTCAGCGGTGTTGCTCCGCTCTTCAGTGGACGGGGTTTCAGCGGCATGCTCGGCGTTGGACTCACCCGCCGCGTACTCAGGTGTATCGCCCGGCAGATGCATCTCGGGCTCGTCCGCCCGCTCAAGCATGGGGTTGTCTTGCAGGAACCGTTCAATTTCCTGGTTGAGGTCCAACGTGGAGAGCTGCAGCAATTTGATGGATTGTTGCAACTGTGGCGTGAGCGCCAAGTGTTGGGTGAGCTTGAGCTGGAGTGATTGCTTCATAGATGTATTCGACGCGCTCCATACTGGCCGCGCTGACGTCCGCTCAAGCCTGACTGCGGCTAGAGCCGGAAGTGTTCTCCCAAGTAGACCTTCCTCACACTTTCATTATAAACAATTTCATCCGGATGACCCGCTGCGAGTACCGAACCTTCGTTAATAATGTAAGCGCGATCACAAATTCCCAATGTTTCCCGAACGTTATGATCGGTGATCAGTACACCGATCCCACGTGTCTTCAGGAAACGGATGATTTTCTGGATGTCGAGCACCGCGATGGGATCAACCCCCGCAAAGGGCTCGTCCAGCAGGATGAACCGGGGGTTGTTGGCCAGAGCGCGGGCAATCTCGACACGCCGACGTTCACCACCAGACAAGCTGATGGCCGCAGAGTCCCGCAAATGGGCGATGTGCAGATCATGCATCAAATCATCAAGTCTCGCAGCGATTTCCGACTTGCTGCCCCCGTGTAATTCCAGAATGGCTTGAATGTTCTGTGCCACTGTCATCTTACGGAATATCGAGGCTTCCTGTGGCAGATAGGACAAACCCATCCTCGCCCGGCGGTGAATCGGCAAGTGGGTGATGTCCTTGCCATCCAGCTCGATCTTACCGCCATCTGCGGGAACCAGCCCCACTATCATATAGAAACTGGTGGTTTTGCCGGCGCCGTTCGGCCCTAATAAACCGACCACTTCGCCGCTATCGATGGCCAATGACACATCTCTGACAACCGTTCGTGACTTGTATACCTTTTTCAGGCTGTTGACGACCAGATGACTCAATTATTCCTCACGAGGTTTGCTGATGCTGGATGAGGGCTTGAGCGCAGTCGGAGGCGTCGAATCCGCTGGTTTGGGCGCCTCTTTGCTGTCTTTCTGGGCGGGCTGCAACACCATGCGCACGCGACCCGGTGTAGTCGTTTTGGCGCCGGCCTCAGGCCCGACCTTGAATGTCCCGACCAGCTGATCGTAGAAGATGTAGTCGCCACGGACTTCATCATTCCCGCGCTTCAACTTGGCTTTACCGAACAGCTGCAGCTGCCCGAGCTTGCCGTTGTATTCCATGCGGTCGGCCTGGCCCTCGATGAAGTCATCGGCCTCGTCGCGTTTCTCGCGGTAGGTCAGTGGGCGACCATTGGCGATCGCGTGGTAATTGCCTTCCGCATCCTGACGGATCACGGCCTTGTCAGCCCGCATCAGCAAGGTACCTTGGGTGATGACGACATTCCCTTCGTAGGTACTCACCTTGGTTTTCTCTTCACCAAACCAGGAATCGGCTTCGACATTGATCGGTTTGGATCGGTCTGCACGCTCGGCGTGCGCCATGCCGGCAAATGCCAACGCCAGACAGCAGGCGATGTAGTTAGGCAGGCGGTTTGACATAGGTTGCTCTCACTCTGGATTTCAATTTGATGGTGCCGAGGTTACGGTCGAGATCCATGCCCACTGCTGTGATATGCATATAGTCATCACGGATATCAACCGCTTGATCGGTTGTCGATACCCCCCGCTCAGGCCAGACCCATAACTTGCTGGTGGTCAGCTTCATGGCAGAGCGTTGCGCATCGGCCTCTCGTGTAATGTGGGTAATGCCGTTGAAATAATAGTTCTCATCATTGTGACTGAGACGGACTGACTCTGCCACGATCCGCATCGGCGGGCGTCTTGGTGTCATATCCACCATTTCGACAGTGAACAGGTCGGTATAGTTGCCTTGCTGATAGTGCTGCATCTTGGCAGCGGTGACCTGATACTGCGCCGCGCCGTTCTCTCCGGTCTGCGTAGCCTTGAAACGCTCCATTGTCACATCGGGCTTGCCGCCGGTACTGGCATCCCGCTGGGTGTCGGGCAGGCGGCTGACGCGATCCAGCCAGAAGGTGCCCGCAGCCAGCGCTGCAGTAATCAGCAAAGGCGCCCATAAGGCTGATCGATCCGCATTCATGCCAGATACGGCGCCAGTTGTGTGTCCAATGTGCCTTGCGCTTGCATCAGCAGCTCACACACCTCACGGACCGCGCCACTTCCCCCGGCCAGCTCACTGACATAGTGGGCGTGGCGCTTCACCACAGCGGGTGCGGCAGGCACGGTGAAGGCCAAGCCACAACGGCGCATGACCGGCAGGTCGATCACATCATCGCCCATATAGGCAGCCTGCTCGGCACGCAGATTCAACTGCGCAAGCAGGTCTTGAAATGCATCCAGCTTGTTTTCAACACCTTGATACAGGTGGGTGATGCCCAGATTGCGCGCGCGCAGGGCCACCAGCTTGGAGGTGCGACCAGTGATGATGGCCAGCTCGACACCGCTTTGGCGCAACATTTTCATGCCATGGCCATCCAGCGTGTTGAATGCCTTGATCTCCTCGCCGGAGTCGGACAGATACAGTTTGCCGTCGGTGAGCACACCATCGACATCAAAAATCATCAAGCGGACAGCGCTTGCCCGGTCATAGACTGCTTGCATGTTGTTCCTCAAACGACGCCGGCGCGCAGCAGATCCTGCATATTGAACGCGCCGACCAGATGATCGGATTCATTCACCACCAATAAGCCGGTGATTTTGTAAGTTTGCATCATTTGCACAGCCTCAGCGGCCAGCTTGTCTGCATGAATGCGTCTGGGATTGGCGGACATGACCTGGCTGACCGGCGTGGTTTTCAGATCCACATCACGATTCAATACCCGCCGCAGATCACCATCCGTGAATACCCCCTTCACACGCTGCTGGTCATCGACCACCGCTGTCAGGCCCAGCCCTTTCTCAGACATGACCAGTAATGCGTCCCGCAGCAACGTCGTTTCTTGTACCACCGGCAGTGCTTCACCAGCATGCATCACATCACGGACATGAACCAACAGGCGGCGGCCCAACGAGCCGCCCGGATGTGACAAGGCAAAGTCATCCGAGCCAAAACCCCGCAGATCCAACAACACCACCGCCAGCGCGTCACCCAGCGCCAACTGGGCCGAGGTGCTGGCTGTAGGAGCCAGATTGAGGGTGCAGGCTTCCTTTTCAACCCCAGCATCGAGCACCACATCGGCTTGGCGTGCCAGGGTCGATTGCAGGTTGCCGGTGATGGCGATCAGTGGCACGCCACGACGTTTGATCGGATTCAGCAAGGCAACCAGCTCTTCACTCTCGCCGGAATTGGACAAAGCCAAGACCACATCCTGCGCGGTGATCATGCCCAGGTCGCCATGGGCAGCTTCGCCTGGGTGCATGAAAAAGGCTGGGGTGCCGGTGCTGGCCAGGGTCGCCGCGATCTTGCGGCCAATATGCCCTGATTTGCCCATACCGCTCACCACCACCCGCCCCTTGCACGCCAACATCAGATCGATGGCATGGGCAAACTGGCCGTTCAAGCGCCCGGACATGGCCCGAATCGCATCGGCTTCGATATCCAGCACATTTCTGGCGAGCGTCAAAACACTCGCAATTTGTGTATTCGTTGGTGTCATGGGGCGGAAGTATAAAAGGTTATAATCAATCGGACAAAGAACCATGGCGATTACGGCCCCTAAATACAAAGAGTCCATCCATGCACGGCGCCCTACCCGCTACCCTGATTCTGCTTGCTGCATCTGTTCTGGCCGTTGTTGCCTGCAGACAATTGAAACTACCCGCCCTGTTGGGCTATCTGCTGGTCGGTATCATCATCGGCCCCAATGCGCTCGCCCTGTTGGAAGACAGTGCGGACACCGCCTATCTTGCAGAATTCGGTATTGTCTTTCTGATGTTCAGTATCGGCCTCGAATTCAGCTTACCCAAGCTCAAGGCGCTACGTCGTGCCGTATTCGGACTCGGGCTTGGGCAGGTGGTGCTCACCATCTTGCTGACCTTGCCGCTGGCCCTGCTCGGCAAGCTGTCGCTGCCTGCCACCGTGGCGCTGGGCGGCATTCTGGCCATGAGCTCAACCGCCATCGTCAGCACCATTCTGAACGAAAGGCTGGAGCTGACGACACCTCATGGCCAACAGGTGATCGGTGTACTGCTGTTCCAAGACATCGCCGTAGTCCCGCTGCTGATCTTGATCCCCGCGCTGGCCAACCCTGCCGGTGGAGTCTGGCAGGCCATGGGGCTGGCGGCGGTGAAAGCGGCGGTGGTGCTGACCATCCTGCTCTATTTTGGCCCACGCATCCTGCGCCCCTGGTTTCACGTCGTTGCCAAACAGCACTCAAAGGAGCTGTTCATCGTCAACCTGCTGTTGTTTTCGCTGGGCACTGCCTATCTGACCTCATTGGCTGGGCTGTCGCTCGCCTTGGGAGCATTCCTGGCGGGCATGCTGATCGCGGAGACCGAGTACCGCTATCAGGTTGAGGAAGATATCCAACCCTTCCGGGACGTGTTATTGGGGCTGTTCTTTGTTACAGTCGGGATGCGCCTCGACATCAGTGCCCTCGGTGACAATGTCCCCTTGTTGCTGACCTTCCTGTTGATTCTGCTGCCGCTGAAGGCCCTGCTGATCTTCGGCATCAGCCGGGCGATGGGCACGACACCCGCCACCGCCTGGCGCACCGGTCTGCTGCTGGCGCAGGCGGGTGAATTCGGCTTTGTGCTGATCGCACTGGCCCATGAGCACTTCCTGCTACCACCGACCATCGAGCAGCCTCTGCTGGCTGCGGTGTTGCTGTCCATGCTGGCTGCGCCCTTCCTGATTCAGAAACGGGACTGGTTGGTACGCCGTTTTGTCAGCTCCGAATGGCTCAATGAATCGGTCGCGCTGACGCAGATTGCCGTACAGGCCATGATGACCCGCAATCATGTGGTGATTTGTGGCTATGGGCGGAGCGGGCAAAACCTGGCGCGGCTGCTGGAGCAGGAAAACATCGACTTCTATGCACTGGATCTCGACCCGGAACGGGTGCAAGAGGCCTCGGCTGCCGGTCACAACATCTCCTTTGGCGACGCCAGCAAGCGCGAGGTGCTGATGGCAGCCGGCTTGTCCCGTGCCCGCGCCGTTGTCGTCACGTTTGCCGACACCCACATGGCCATGCGGATTCTCAGCCATGTCCAAAGCCTGCGGCCTGGCATCCCGATCATCGTCCGCACGCTGGATGAAACGGATGTGGACAAGTTGCGGGAGGCGGGCGCGGTCGAGGTCGTTTCCGAAGTCATGGAGGGCAGCCTGATGCTGGCCTCACACACCCTGATGATGCTTGGCACCCCCCTCAACCGGGTGTTGGCGCGGATTCGCCAGGTGCGGGAAGAGCGCTATGAGCTGTTCCGGGGCTTTTTCCATGGCGCAACCGACAACCCAGGCGACCCGAATGAGCAAGCCCAGCCCCGATTGCACAGTGTATTGATCACCGACACGGCCAGCGCCATCGGCAGAAAGCTGGATGAGCTGCAACTGGACAACCTGGTGGAGGTCAAGGCCATCCGGCGCCGCCATGTCAGGAATCTGCAACTGAGCCCGGAGTTGGAAATCCTGTCTGGCGATGTGCTGGTGTTACTCGGGACGCCGGAGGAGCTGGCCAAGGCGGAGTACCGGTTGTTGACAGGTTAGTATCGATTCACAGCCCCCATACATCACGAGGCATGTAAGCGACCGCCCCACTGCGCTCATGGTGGGAACAGCCCGACCCAACGACACCGACAAGCCGGGCCAGCCCGGCTGGGTGTGGGGTGACGGGCTGGCGGATCAGGGCAGCAATCGGACGGCAATCGATGCGGTTCCTGCCAGGCCGTAGCAGTCCAGATTCGGCTGAGGTGCCGCGAGGGTGCCATACGCATTGCTGCTGGAGCGGACAGTGCCACCATCCGCCTTGCCATCATCAATCGCCCGATCCAGCGCACAGATGTAGCGGACATCGACGTTGGCGGGTGCGCCGCCAGTGGTTGCGGAGGCCATCAGATAGGTGGTGTTGGCAACCCGGCGTTGAGCCGCATTCGCCCCTGTGACCAAAACCCAGTAGCCGCTCCAGATGGTTTTCAGGTCTGCCTCCGCCAATGCATTGGTGTTGGCCAGCAAGCGCAAAGCGGCATTCAGCTCATTGGCGGTGGTCAGCTGCCCATCACGCACCCCGCCTGCTGCGCAGGTTGTTCCGGTGTAGGTGACGGCAGCTTCGGTACCGGTGCAGCCGTCGCCAGGCAATGCGCCGTATTTCTCCTGATAGCTGTTGATGGCGGCTTGGAATTTATTCACGGAGGCGGCTGCATTCTTGACGCGGGCGCCATCGATCAGATCCCGCCCTTTGAAGGCCAGGCCAAGAATCAAGCCAATGACAACCAGCACGATGGACAGCTCGACCAGTGTAAAACCATGTTGTTTGGTATGCATGAGGCACTCCTTGCCAGACAGTTTGCAGTCACCGCTGCAATGCGCAGGCCATGCCGATCGGTTGGATGGCCCTGGATTATCGAGCGATTGGAAAGATCACCCAATCTGTTGATTTATAGTCAATCTGACGATCAATCTGTTCTGTTTACAACATTTTGCTGTTACAAACCTGACTGGTGGTGACAACCCAGGCACTCCTGTCAGCGCATGACAGGTTCCGCTGCCATGGCTTCGTGAACGGCAGGGTGGTGTTTCCACCCTAAGAGCCGGGCCCCTCAAGGTAGCTTGCCGCTTTGCACCATTTTGGCGATCAGGGTGGCCATTGGTGTCCAGCGCACGATGTGATCGAAATTGTCGTCTGCCGTGCTCTGGCTGACGAATGCATTGTCCACATCCGAATTCTCGATCACCCGGGCATCGGTTCCTGTCGCGATCTGGTTGCCAGTGCTGTCAAAAGCGCCCAGGCCCAGCTTGCCGTGCGATACCAGCACAAATGGCACGCCCAATGCCTGACGGTTGCTATTGCTTTGTGGCAAGCGGTTGTAGATATTGATTGCCCCCGACGAACTTAGAGTGAACTGTGGCACATTGGAAAGCTGCGCATTGAGTTGGCTTGACAGGGCATAGGTGATGCGATGCCCCCAGGCATCTTTCTCTGGCAGGCCCAGCGTGGCCCACGGCAGGACCCCCACCGCCACTTGACCCGGGCCAAAGATGCAATTGGCTGGGGACAAGCCCGCACCATTCGACCCGGTTGCCAGGCTGCCGGGTGCTGGGCACGGCAGGCCGCCGTGCTGCATGGCGTATCCCAGCAGCGCTTCGTTGGCTGCCTCCAACAAGATGCGGGAATCTGCCACCCGCCGGGCTTCTTGCTGCGCGGAAAGCGGGCCAATGATGCCAGCCAATACCAGCCCCAGCACCAGCAACACCACGGTCAGCTCCACCAATGAGAACCCTCGCGGCCCAACCCGCCATTGGTCTGCCTGATCGGTGCTTGCCAATGGGATCGGCCTGCGATGCCCTACAAAACCGTTCATCTCAGCACCCTCCCTGATGGCTGACCACCCCTGCCGAGCCCTGCCGCTGGATCGTCCATGTTCCGCCACAGCGTGCGAAGCGCAGCGTGATCTGATCACCCGTAGCGCTGTAATTCGTGACGCCATCCCAGCCATTCGCCTGAAACCAGGCCGCTCCGACTGGGGGCATGGCTGTTGGGTAAGCCGTGGTATAAGCCAGATCAGCAGCAAGCCGGATCTCTGCCGCAACCCTCGTCAGCACCAGGGTCATCCATTCCTGGGCGGTCACATACACCAGCTGGTCGTTGAAGATGACTTGACCCGTGCTGTCCGTCACCTCCCCTGCTATCGTAAAACGTCCACTCATATCCGTGTGGTCTGCCACGCCAGGCAAACGATCGAGATAGGTTGCAAGCATCGGGCGAGTCAGCGGTGTGCCGTCGGGCTGGACGACCCGCCGTTGACTACCCAAGGGCTTGCCCGGCCTGATCAGCACGATCGCCACCTGGTTAGACACCAATCCACCCTTGGCATCCACAACAGTCAGCCATTTGTGTGGTGGCGTGGCGAGCATGGCATCGCTATTGAGGCGGGGAACCCCTGTGGCATCCACCAGATTGCCAGAGATCACTATCACGGTCAGCAGACCCTGCACGATCACATTGCCGTCGATTGCCACACCAGATTGCAAATCTCGCCATGGCAGCCAGCCAATACACAAGACGCCTGGGTCCGCAGCTACACCATTCCAGACGTTTCTGGCCGGCAGCCCAGAGGCAGTGCCAGCTTGCAGGCAATTCTGGTCGGTATTTCCGTTGAATGTCCGATCTGGCGTCATGAGGAGGCCAGGCCTACCTACCACCCCTATCATCAATGCGTTCAAAACCAACGCCTTGTCACTCGCCAACTGCTGCACCGTCTGGGTGGTTTGCCTATTGCGCTTGATCGCATCCCTTAGGGTGGCCACCAATACTGATGCCGTGATCACGGCCAGCAGCACCGCCACGACCAATAGCACGCCGCCTTGTTGCGCCCGCCCACGCCTTAACAGACCGCAGGAAGGGTGTCTCTTCAGGACGCCGAGATCCTGGGCCTGGATAGCCCCACCCACACCCTTGCCAGATGAAATCATTTGGCGACCTGCTCGCTGGAGAGGGGCAATTCGGCCACCTGTCCTGGCTGGATGGACACCGATTGCTTGTACCATTGCAGGCCCACCGCACGCCGTGCGGCATCGATCCGGGTTGGCTGTACCTGATCAAATCGACTACCGATCGGCACCGGCTGGCCATTCAACCACACTGTCGCCCGGCTGCCCTTGCGATCCACATAGCCATCCAATCGTAACCGATAGCTTTCCTGCACCTGTGGCGCGTCGCCCTGGGCGGACAACGCACGTCCTTCATCCAGCGCCTTCCGCTCCAGCGGTGTGTAGAACAGGCGCCCCAGCGAGGCCGCCTCGGCCTGCCCGCCACCATTCAACCACACCATAGCCAAGCAGCAGGCCCAGGCCCGCAAGCTGGGTTGGGGTGGATGGAATCGGAGGATGCCTTGCCTCATACGCCGCCCTCCTGCCCTGGTGTTGTCGATGATATGTGGCTAAATGTCAGCACCTGAAAATCACACCGTGCCATCAATTGCCCCTGGCTGATTGCCTGTTGCGATTCGCCAGGCAAGGCCAGCCGACAGCCACGCAACACCGGCAGACCATTCAGTTGGCGCTGGATGGCTTCCAGCACTTGCTGCATGGCCACCTCATGCAAGGGGCTGAAATCGAGGCGGATACGCGTGGCGTGAACCTGTAAATCAGCAGCCGGGCTCGGCATCACATCCGCCCGAGCCTGTGGGGCAATGGAAAAGCGCAGATTCATGGTTGGATTGTCCCGCCCCAGCTTGGTCAACACCTCTACCCATTGCATGCGGTCTTCCTGCCCGACGATACCGATCGCATAGAACACGGCAAAGCGTGGGCTGTACTTTTCCCAGTCCGTCCTGGCCTGCTCGGCATCGGCCAATTGCTGGCTGGCGCTGGCCAGCCGCTGATGGGCGGCAGCCGCCATCTGCGATTGGCGCTGCATTTCATACCACGCCCCACCACACACCAAACCCATCAACAACAGCGCAGCAATCAACATCACCAGCTGTGGCAGCAGCAGGCGCCATTCCGCCCGGCTGAACCGAAACTCGCTGAGATTCATGGCGCCCTCGGCACGATCTGGCGCGACCACACCAGCTCGAACGGATGCTGCGGTGGGGCGATGTCAGTCTGCTGTGGGGGCAGCGACACTTCGCCTGTGGCTCGGGTGTCGAGTGGCGACATGGTGATATCGATTTGCGCATCCCGACGTTGCAGACGCTGAGCCAGGGCGCCGACGCTGATATCCGCCCGGCGATAGTCATCTGACCAGGGCTCGACCAGGCCACGAACCACCAATCGCTCCGACCATGCGTGTGGCGTGGGCTGCGGGTTGGCGGTTGCCCCCTCAGCGCCCTGCTCGGCTTGGGGCACGGGCATCTCATTGGCAGCCTCATCGTCAAGACGATAGGGCTGCTGGGCGGACACCGTCCATTCCAGACCAGCCAGATGCAAATCCCCAGCGTTGTCCAGCGCATGCGACAGCAGTAGCCAGGCAGCGCCCATGGCTGGCCACTCACGGCGAATCTGATCAACAGCATTGACTGTCTGGCGCATGGTGACGGGGCTGAATTCGCCTGATGTGATCAGCACCGCCTGGGTTTTGGCTTCGTCCGCCAGCGCCACTGGCAACCAGGCGTTGTACTGCTGCTCATGTGAACGCGCCTGCGACAGCAGCCAGGCAGCCGCCCCCAAGCCCACTACCAAGCTGGCGGCAGCAGCCTGCAACAAGGCACGACGGACCTGCCACAACCGCAACCACCGCAGGCGCTCCGGCGGCGCATAATGGTTCCGCCACCCACGCCGGATCAGCCGCAACAGAATCTGCGCCAGGCTTTGTTCACCTGCCGGTGTCAATTTGAAGGCCTGGGCGATGTCGGCAACGCCGATCAATTCATAGCGGAAAGCATCGTTGCTCGGTGGCAATGCCGCCAGCTGGCCATGATGCTCATCATCCGCCACGACCAGCACATGCAACACGGCGTCCCGGCTGATCATGCGCAGGCTGGCGACATATTGCTTGGTGCGGACGCACTCTTCGACGATCTGCCCGACCAGATCGGGCTGATCGGTTGCCAAGGAGGTCAATCGCGAGAACTTCAGCTCACCCTGCCGGTAATAACACTGGCGCAGCCCGCTTTCGGCTTGAATGGACACCAGCAGCAAGTGATCATCGGCATGATGCAGCCGCTTGGCCAGGCTATTGCAGAGCAGCGCCAAAGAGTACACGCCGACCAAGGGGGCCTGATGCCGCTCCAGTATGTCCAGCCATCGGTCCAGCAGGGCTGGGTTCAACAGCCCACTGAACAACACCCGATCATCACGTCGTCCGGCTGCCTCCCTGCCCTGTACCCAGCCATTGGCATAACGGTTGCCACGGAACAGACTCTGCAGCTTACGTTTCATCAAGGCGCGGTGATCACGCCCTTTGACATGGGGGATCTGATCGACGATGAAATCCTCCTCAGCCACATCGATCAGCACCGCATAGTGTCGGCCCTGCCCTGCGGCCACCTGCTGCTCGAACGCGGCCATCTCGGTCGCGTCGCCAGCAAAGCGCTGAACCAATGTCAGACATGCCCGCTCGGCACGGTACAACCATGCACTGTTTTCGGTCACGAATAACAACATCAGCCGATTCATCGTGTCCCCACCTTGCTGATCAGGTCAAAGACCGGCCCCAGCACCGACGACATGATCCAGGCCAACATCAAGCCCAGGATCACCGTCATCACTGGCTCGATCATCACCTGCACCCGCTCCACCGACTCTTTGACATCCCGATTGTAGAAATAGCACACATTGAGCAGGGCCGTATCCAACTGGCCGGTGCTCTCGCCAACACGCAGCATGCGCAACACCAGCGGCGGGAACAGACCGACCTGGCTGAAGCTGGCGGCAATTCCTGTCCCCTCGCGGATCAGCTGTTCGACCTGGGCCACGCCTTCAGCGATGACGCGGTTCCCGACGATGCCCTCCAGCACTTTGAGTGCATCCAGTACCGGTATGCCAGCGGAAAACATCAGCGCGAAATAATTGGAGAAACGCGCCAGGATGATCTTCCGCAAAATCGGCCCGACGAAAGGGAGGCTCAGCTTGTACCGATCCAGCGTATGGCGAAATGCAGGCTGAGCCCGCAGGCGCATGACCACGACCAGCCACCCTGCCACGGGGGCCAGCACCAGCACGAACCAGTATTGGCGCATGAAGCCAGACAAGGCCACCAGCATGCGGGTCTGCATCGGCACCTCAACCTGCAGGGACTGGAACAGCTCCACCAATTGCGGCACCAGAAAGATCAACAGAAAGGCGAACACGGCCAGCACCAGCACCAGCACAAAGCTCGGGTAGAGGATGATCTTCTTCATCTGTGCGGCCAGCTCGTCCTGCCACTTCAAGCCATCGGACAGATCCTGCAGCACCTCGGGCAGGCGCCCAGTGGTCTCACCCGCCCGGATCAGGTTGCAGAACACCACATCAAAGATGCGCGGATGTGCCGACATAGCATCGGACAGCTGTTTCCCACCCTCGATGCTGTCGATCAGATCTGCCACCACTTCACGGAATCGCGGGTTCTCGACACTGTCGCGCAGGTCAGCCAGCCCCTCCATGATCGGCACGCCCGCGCGGGTCAGCTGCTCCAGATGAAAGCAGAAGGTGATCAGCTCCTGACGATCGATCCGCACACCACGCCGCCGCAGGCTGTTGACGGTATCCTGATCAAAGGTGATCAGATCCAGCCCCATGCGTGCCAAACGCTGCTCCAGATCTCCAGCGTTGGCGGCATCGAGAAAGCCCGTCACCCGTTGGCCGGCTTCATTCATCGAGGCATAACGGTAGCGGGGCATGGTGTCACATCGTCAAGGCAAGGCCGGTGACCCGATCAGTCAGATCCACCACCCGACTGATCTCATCCAAGCTGGTCATGCCCTCCAACACGCGTCGGATGGCATCATCCGCCAAGGGGCGGAAGCCCTTTTTGATGGCCATGTTACGAATCTCCCGCGTGGTGGCCCGCCGTGCGATCAGCTCATCCAGATCGGCATCCATTTTCAGGATCTCCAACACAGCCAAGCGCCCCTTGTAACCATGGTGCTCGCAATGAGGACAGCCGGTGGCGCGATAGACGAGGGGCGCGGGCTGCTCAGCCTTCACACCGAGCAGCATCCGTTCGAATGGGTCGGGGTCGTAGGCCTCGCGGCAGGCCATGCAAAGCTTGCGCACCAAGCGTTGTGCCACCATGCCGATGATGTTGCCAGCCATCACATCCGGCAGCACGCCGATATCGAGCAACCGTGGTATCGCGCCGATTGCAGAGTTGGTATGCAGGGTGGAATACACCTGGTGGCCGGTCATGGCGGCACGGAATGCCATCTCGGCGGTATCCTGATCACGCACCTCCCCGACCAGGATCACATCCGGGTCTTGCCGCATCATCGAGCGCACCCCACTGGCAAAATCCATCTTGGCGGCCTCGCTGACATTGGTCTGCCGGATCATCGGCATCGGGTATTCGACCGGGTCTTCCAGCGTCATGATGTTGACTGACTCGGCGTTGATGTAATTCAGGATCGAATACAAGGTCGTGGTCTTGCCCGAGCCGGTCGGGCCTGTCACCAGAATGATGCCCTCGGGCCGGGCAATCATCAGCTTCAGCAAGGACAGTGAATCAGGCAGCAGGCCCAGCTCATCGATCGGCACCAGCCCTTTGAGCCGGTCGAGGATGCGCAACACGATGTTTTCGCCGTGGATGGTCGGCTGCGAAGCCACCCGGAAATCCAACGGCCTGCCCAACAAGGTCAGCGAGATCCGTCCATCTTGTGGCGCACGCGATTCCGCAATGTTCATGCCACTCATCACCTTGAGCCGCACCGCCATCGCAGGCCAATAGGTACGGTGCAATGAGCGGACCTGCCGCAGCACGCCATCGATCCGGTAACGGATACGCAGAAAGCTTTGCTCGGGCTCGAAATGGATGTCCGACGCGCCTTTCTGCACCGCATCACCCAACAGCGCATCGATCAGCCGTACCACTGGCTGGCTGTATTCATCTCCCGCATTGGCCAGGCTGGAGTAATCCACCTCGCCGGTTTCGATTTCACGCAAGATGCCGTCGATCGACAGCTCATAACCGTAATACTGCTCGATGGCCCGCAGCACGTCAGACTCAGCCGCCAACGCGGCTTCGATCGGCATGGCATCGCGTGTCAACAGACGGATCTGATCCAGGGCCACCAGATTGTTCGGGTTGGACATGGCCAGCCGCAACGCACCGTTCTCGCGCGAGAAACCGATCGGCACCAGCGTGAAGCGCTTGGCCAGGTCTTTAGGCACCAGCTTGATCGCGGCGGAATCCACCACCACTTTGGCCAGATCGACACTCTCCTGCCCCAGGTTTTCCGACAACGCCTCACGGAGCGTGGCCTCAGAGAGAAAGCCCAGCCCTACCAGCTGCTTGCCCAAAGGAAGGCCGGTGTTACGCTGCTCCCGCAGCGCAATCTGCAACTGGTCGGCGCTGATCACACCTTTGCTGACCAGCAGCTCGCCAAGGGGCAGCTTGGCTTTGGCAGGCGCACTCATTGCGACGGATTGCCCTCCTGCAACTTGGCGATGCGCTCGGTCACCGCCGCCGGACTGAACTGGGCCGGCTGCTGACGGGCCAGCTGCAGCGCCTGCTGGTAATAGCGCAGGGCCAGCCGGGGCTGGTCGAGATGCTCCAGGCTGACAGCCAGGTTGAACGCTGTATCCGGTCGATCCGGCTGCAGGGTGAACAGCTGGAAATACAGCTGCTGTGCATCCGCCCAGCGCTGTTGCTGATGATACGCTGCAGCCAGCTCCTGCATCAGCAGCGGGCTGTCCGGCTGGCTGCGCAACAGGCTTTCGAGCTGCTGGACACGATCGCCATCAGCCATCTGACGCCCTGCCACGGCCAATCCGGCCAATGCATCCCGATCCTGCGGGTCCAGCGCCAACATCTGTCGATACCACCGCTCGGCGTCCTGGCTCTGCCCGGCGCGCGCAGCCAGGGTGGCCAGGCCCAGTAGTGCGTCCCGATTGGTTGGCTCATTGGCCAACGCCTGCTGATACGATAGGGTGGCGGCATTCCAATCCTGTGCTTGATAGGCAGCATACGCTTTGGTCAACAGGGGCGATACGGTGTCCGGCGCAACGGCGCGGGAGATCTTCACCGGCTCGCTGATCAGGACTGCGGCTGTCTGGGCTTGCGGATACGCCTTGACCACCGCTTGCGTGGCCGGGGAACTGGCCGGGGTGGGTGATGGCGTAACAGGAGGCGGGGCTGTCACAGCCGGTATCGGCTCCTGTACTGGGGGATTCGATGATATGGCAGGCTGCTCAGCTTGCACGACCACACTCGGCTCTGATTCAGCTGGCGTGCTAGGCACAGGCTGCGACGCCCACCAGAGCCACCCCAGCATGCCCACCACCGCCAATGCCCCGCCGCCACCCAGCAGCAGCCGATTGTCCAACGCAGGCCGCTGCTTCTTGGCGGTGGCCGCCAGCACTCGTTTCGCCTGCTCCCTGCCAGCTGGGGGCGGAGCGGCCACCGGTGGCGCAGCCGGGGCAGGCGGGTTGTGCACCATGGCTGGCGAAGGGGGCGCCATGTCGATCCGCAGGGCCTGGTCAGATTGGTGAGAGGCCGCGGGCACCGGTTCAGGCATCTGCAAGGCAAGATCATTCACGACAGGTGCATCCGGTGGCTCGGCCTTCCGTTCCAGCTCAGGGGCAGGCACAGGTGCAGGTGCAGGTGCAGGTGCAGGTGCAGGTGCAGGTGCAGGTGCAGGTGCAGGTGCAGGTGCAGGTGCAGGTGCCAAGGTTAGATCTAAATGGCTGTCTGGTGCGGGCGGAGGGGCCATGACAGGCTCCACGCGAGGTGCCATCTGCGGGGCAGCAGGGGCGACGGTGTCCGCACTCAGGGTGATATCTGCAAAACTGATGTCAGGCAGTGGCGCAGCCGGCGCAGCAGCCAAGTCTGGTGGCGGCGGATCAGCCGACGCTGGCGGTTCCGCCTGCTTGCGCTTGGCCGCCTCGGCCCGCCGTAACGCATCCAGCAACAGGCTCATGGCCGCCCGCCCTCGGTCGAGCTGATCGGCACGGCCAAGTTGTCCCGTCGATCATCAAAGAAATGTTCACTGGGCAGGTAAGCCCTGAATTGCGCCAGATCGCCATTCACACTCGGGTCGTTGATCACCACGGGCCGCAGGAAGATCACCAGCTCACCTTTGCTGCCGGTATCGTTACGCTGGCTGACCAGGTTGCCGATGCCCGGCAGGCGCGACAGCCAAGGCAGGCCGTCCCGCTTGTACTCGATCTTGTCACGGATCAACCCGCCCAGCACGGCCACCTGCCCACTCATCAGCTTGAGCGTGGATTCCATCTCGCGCACTTCGATTTCTGGAATCAGGTTGTCAAAATCAGACTTCAACAAGCGCGGAACCGGGTCGATCTTATAGCCAGTGATATTGGAGATCGTGGGCCGGACATTCAGCGATACGGCACCTGATTCAGCAATCTGCGGGGTCACGTTCATCACCACCCCGACTGGCAAAGTGTTGATGGTACTGGTGTACTCGCGCTTTTCCGGCGTGGTGGAGGTGGCATCGGTAATACGGACTTCCGACGTGAAGTAGACTTTTTCCTCTACCACCTTCAGCAAGGCAGTCTGATTGTTCAGCGCCATGATCTTGGGGCTGGAGATCACCTTGGTCTTGCCGAAGGTTTCCAGCAATTTGATGGTGGAACGGAATGTGCCGCTGAACAGCCGTGGGTTGGTGATGTTAAAGGTCAGCGCCGTGAAAGGCGAATTGGCGAGCGACGCAGGCGTCATTGCCACCGAGACACCAGACTGGTGCCGCGCACCTTCGGATAGCCGTGACCAGTCGATGCCAGACTGGAACTGATCCGACAGATCGACCTCGACAATCGTTGCCTCGATCAACACCTGCCGCTGCGCCCCCGCCATCACCTGTTGCAGAAACCGCTGTATCTCGCGATGTTGTCGCGAGTTGGCCACCACCGTGATCGTGCCCGTCTCCGGATGGATGATCACATCACGATTGTCAGCCCCCGCCACCGTCCCTTGATTGCCCGCCGCCCCGGTAGGAGCCTTGGCCTGCGTGGCTGTACTCTGGGTGGGCGCGGTCATGGTGTCGCCTGAAGCTTGCCGCAATTGCTCGAACAATTTGGGCGCCCCGCCCTGCGCCTTGGCTGCCAGCTCGGCATCCTTACGCAATTCCTCACGTTGACTCTGTTGTTTGGCCTCCTTGGTGGCACGCTCTTCAGAACTCATCCGGGCAAGTGCCCGCTTGGCCTCCAGCTCGGCCCGACGCGCCACTTCCAACTGGCGGGCAGCGTTGGTCGAATCCAGTATGGCCCCGATGCTGTTTTTGACCGACGTCCAGAACAGGTTTTCCGAGACATTGCTCAATTCAGTCTGCGAAATATTGCCGACCTCACCCTGCCCACCTGTTTTGCTGGTGCTACCTGTCGAGCGCTCCCCCCCCGTCGAGATCGCCGTCGCCACACTGACACGGCTGTTCATCTTACGGCTCATGTTGACGTAATCGACTTGATAGTGCTGCACATATGGCACCTCGGGCATCACCACCAGATTGCCCCCCAGCATCTGCCACCGCATCTCGACTTGGTTGGCAATCCGCTCCAGCAATTGGGGCAGGGTCTGGTTGATGGCATTCAAAGTCACCGTGCCATCGATGCCAGGATGCACGTCCACATTGATTTTGGCATCACGCGCCAGGGCAAACAGCAGCTCATCCACCGGCACATGGTTGACCACCACGCTATACAGCTCGGGTCTGGCGGTGGGCTTGGGTGGGGGCAGTGTCGGCAACGGGACGACCGGCGCAGGGATGCCCTCGGCACGGGCGGGCGGCGCGGTGATATGGGTGGCGTCTGGCGCCGGGGGCCGAAAGCTGGTGCAGGCCGCAAGCGGGAGCACAACAACAAGCGGGACGCAGCGGGGCATCAGGATCATCATTGGCCATCAGACAGAAAAGTGGCAACCTGGGCCGATTGCCATCATTTTGTATATAGCATCAATTCAACGAATGTGTTCGATATATCCGCACTATGGGATGGGCGCCAGACGCGATCGCGACTCACCCGTTGCGGCGCACCCCCGCCAACGTCCGCAAGACCGGCTTATCCGCCCGGACTGCATCAGGCAAAGCCGCCAGTGCATCCAGGGCCTCAGCGCGATTCGAAAATGAACCGTAGTAGACCACATAGCCCGGCCTACCCTGCATATCAGACTGGGTGACATACAACTTGGTCTGATCCAACGTCAAAGCAATCCGCTTGAGTTCCCCAGACAATTGGTCAGGTGTGGATTCCACCATGCTTATCAGTTGAATGGTGAAAAAGCCCGCCGGCGCGGACAGCAGCCAGTCCGTGGCCGCCTGCAGACGTGCTTCGACGATTCCCGTGTTCAAGGCTGGCCGAGGCAGAGCAGTCGGTGCCACCATCGGTGGCGGCTCGATCCGGGATGTCGGCAAGTCAGTGGACATGGCACGCATGCCCAGTCCCAACAGCAGCCCTAGCGTCACACTCCCCCCCACCCAGGCGACTCGGCTCCAGGGCACCTTGGGCCGCCGAAAACCACTGTCACGAATCGCCTGGCGGGCATGTTTGGCTTGAATGGCAAAAGCACCGTCGGCAAAGGCTGCCAGCAACGCTTTGTCCGCCAGGATATTGATACGGCGGGTCAGTCCCTCCGATTCATTGGCAATCAGCCTGATGGCCTGTCTGGCGAAATTGTCAGGCCCTTTATAGCCCGCAGCCCGCAGCCGGAAACGCAGGTACTCTCCCACGTCACGACCTGCCAGAGGGGCCAGCTCAAATTGATGCACGATGCGCTCGCGCAGCTGACGCATATCGGGCAACGACAGGTTCTGATCCAGCTCCGGCTGACCGAACAACACCATCTGCAACAACTTGTGGTGGCCGTTTTCCAGATTGGACAATAACCGGACCCGCTCCAGGCTGTCGGGCGGCATCGCATGGGCCTCGTCGATCAGCACCACCACCTGCCGGTTTGCCGCATATTTGTCGATCAAACAGGCCTGCAACTGCTTCATCGCCTGCATGGGGCGGGTGGCATCCCAGGGAAGCTTCAGCTCATCAGCAATCGCAAATAGAATGTCATCCGCCGAAATGTTTGGATTCGCAAGGTAGACAAGATCCACCGTCGCAGGCAACCGATCGATCAACATGCGACAGAGCATGGTCTTGCCACTACCCACCTCACCCACCACCTTGACGATCCCCTCACCACTGGTGACCGCGTACAACAAGGCTTCCAGCGTCGCCCCACGTTGTGCGCCCGCATAGAAGAAATCTGGATGAGGGGTGATTTTGAAAGGTGGCTCAGTCAAACCAAAATGTGCAAGGTACATAAGCCCTCCCCATCAGGCCCACATGGCTGCTTGGCGGCGGTGCCAAAGCCAGGCGCTGTCGGCCTGACCTGAACGACGCCAAGCCCACCGCTTCTTCAAAGAGGTATAGCAAGCAATCCGGCTGAATGACAGCACCCCGTGTGAGCGGCGGGATGAAGACCAATACAACGTCAGATCCTGTTTGCAAACAGCCCGACAAATCTTCACCCAAGCGTCATCCAATCGTCACGTTACAAAAACCTGGCCTTATATCATCATGAAAAGCGCTGCAGACTGCGGCAGCATGAAAGGTTGGCGCGTTTGGGCGAGTCAGCCTGCATTCATCGTCGAGCGTGACAATGGCAAGACATCCATGGTCATTTGGACTGGCGGGCAGGCTGATCCAGGCGAGCACCGTCGCGCTCAGCTGAATAGCAGCTGAACAAGATGCGTTGGGATAGGTGATCGAGAAGCAGATCATCCTACCAGCGGCGTGATCTGAAATGAAAATTCATCTGTTCACATGCGAAGATAAAGCCAAGCCTCCGATGGAAATCGATAAATTTTCATCAGAACAGTGCATCATACGAAAAATCACATATAGAGCATTAACTCTAATTGGTGTTGTAAATATGCAACGCATGTCAATTATTGTTGTGTATTGATATTGCAATACGAGATACTTGTTTTAAAATCATGTCATTTTGATTGGGTTCCGTTGTGTCCGCCGAAAATCTGGTCGAACTCGACCACGTCACATTTGCCTACGACAAGCGCCGTGTCATCCTCCGTGACATCAGCCTACGCATCCCGAAAGGCAAGGTTGTTGCCATCATGGGCGGGTCTGGCTGTGGAAAAACCACCATCCTGCGCCTGATAGGCGGCCAGATCAAACCCAGCAACGGCACCGTCTCCGTCGCTGGGCAGGTGGTGCACACCCTGCCAGAAGACGATCTCTATCAACTACGTCGCAAGATGGGCATGCTGTTCCAGTTCGGGGCCTTGTTCACCGATATGTCAGTGTTTGATAACGTCGCCTTCCAGATGCGAGAGCATACCGATCTGCCTGAAGAGCTGATCCGTGATCTGGTTTTGATGAAACTGCATGCCGTTGGCTTGCGTGGCGCACATAAACTCAAGCCATCCGAGCTGTCAGGTGGGATGGCGCGTCGTGTCGCCTTGGCCAGGGCGATCGCACTGGACCCGATGTTGATGATGTATGACGAGCCTTTCGCCGGGCTGGACCCGATCTCACTGGGCGTGGTTGGCCAGCTGATCCGCAAACTCAATGATGCACTGGGCGCCACCTCGATCCTCGTCACCCACGATGTGCAGGAGTCCCTGCAGATAGTCGATTATGTTTATTTCGTGTCGGAAGGCAAAATTGTCGCAGAAGGCACAGCAGAAGAAATTCGCGCATCGAAAATGGATTTCGTCAAACAGTTTGTCAACGGCGAGCCCGATGGCCCCGTCCCCTTCCATTACCCGGCGCCTGACTACACCGCCGACCTGCTGAAAGGGGTAAAACGTGCTTGACCAATTGGCAGCCGGTTTCCGCCTTGTAGGCCGCAAGGTCATCAACGGTGTGTGGCGCTTGGGTTTCATCACCCGCTTTCTTTTTGCCGTGTTGATGTATTCCGGCACCAGCTTCCGCCGGTTTGGCTTGACCCTCCGCGAGATCTACTTCGCTGGCGTGCTGAGTCTGATCATCATCCTGATCTCAGGTTTGTTTGTCGGCATGGTGTTGGGGCTGCAGGGTTATGACACCTTGCAGCGCTACGGCTCATCCGATGCCCTGGGAGTGTTGGTTGCCCTGTCGCTGACCCGGGAGCTTGGCCCCGTCATTGCCGCATTGCTGTTTGCCAGCCGGGCTGGCAGCGCCATGACCGCTGAAATCGGCCTGATGAAGACGACCGAACAATTGGCGGCGATGGAAATGATGGCCGTCAACCCGATCGCCAGGGTCGTCGCCCCCCGCTTCTGGGCAGGGGTGTTGTCGATGCCCCTGTTGGCAGCCATGTTCTCCGCCATGGGCGTGCTGGGCGGGTACTTGGTCGGTGTCCGTCTGATTGGTGTCGATGACGGCGCATTTTGGTCACAGATGCAGTCAGCGGTCGATTTCCGCTTTGATATCGTCAACGGCATCATCAAAAGTGTCGTGTTTGGCATCGCCATCACATTGATTTCAGTTTTTGAAGGTTACGACGCACCACCCACAGCGGAAGGCGTATCTGGCGCGACCACCCGGACCGTGGTGACGTCTTCGCTGGTGATCCTCGCGTTGGATTTCGTGCTCACCGCATTCATGTTCAAAGGGATTTAAATGAACCGTACTACCATCGACCTGTGGGTCGGCATCTTCGTCACGCTAGGCATTGCTGCGGTGATCTTCCTGGCGCTGAAGGTCGGCAACCTCAGCACATCGTTCAACAGCGAGAAGACCTATACCATCACCGCCAATTTCGACAATATCGGTGGCCTGAAGGCGCGCGCGCCCGTCCGTAGCGCAGGCGTTGTCGTGGGCCGGGTCACCAGCGTGCAGTTCGATACCAAGCAATACGTGGCGGTCGTCACCATGCATATCGACGAACGCTATCCATTCTCGAAGGACACTTCAGCCTCGATCCTGACTTCAGGGCTGCTGGGCGAACAATACATCGGCCTCAAGACCGGGGGGGATGAGGAAAATCTGAAAGATGGCGACAAGCTCACCATCACACAATCCGCCGTGGTGTTGGAGGATCTGATTGGCCGATTCCTGTTCAGCTCTGCAGAAAAGAGCGCGAGCCAACCCGCTACGGATAAAGCCGCAACGCCTGCACCGTGATGCAGAACCCTATCAAGAATTAAAACTATCGACGCTGGAGCCATCATGAAGAAGTTGATCAGCCTGTTTGCACTTGGCCTCGCCCTGTTGACGGGCGCTGCACATGCAAACGATGCCGAAACCCTGGTACGCAATACCTCCAACGATGTATTGGAGCTGATGAAAAAAGAAAAGAACGACAAGAAGCTGCGGGAACAGATCGAGCAGCGCACCCTGCCCTATTTCGATTTCACCCGCATGACCGGTCTGGCAGTCGGATTGCCCTGGCGTAGCGCTACCGATGCGCAGAAAAGCCAGCTGACCGATGAATTCAAGACCTTGCTGATCCGCACCTACTCATCCACATTGACTTCCTACAAAGTGCAAGGGATCGAGGTCAAGCCGGTCAAGGCAGAAGCCAACAGCACGGATGTGACGGTGCTGACAGATGTCTCGGTTTCCGGCCAGCAGCCCGTCGCGATCAACTACAAGCTGCGTAAAGTCGATCAGAACTGGCGTGTCTATGATGTCGTGGTTGGTGGGGTCAGCCTGGTCACCAATTACCGGGGCAGCTTTGGCGACACTATCAAACAAAGCGGCGTCGATGGCCTGATCAAATCGCTCAAAGACAAAAACACCACGAACACCGGCAAGTAATCGAGGCACCATGCGAATCTCTCTGTCTGGCAATCTGACTTATCGCGAAGCAGCAAAGGTGCTCGAACAAGTCACGGAGCAACTGACTACGCCAGAAACAGTGCTGGATATGCAGGCGGTAGGGGATGTCGATTCCAGCGTCATCGCCCTGCTGTTAGCATGGATGCGGCGTGCCAACGAGCGCTCGATCATATTGCGTTGTGAACGTGCCCCGGACAACGTGCTGTCCCTCGCCGCGCTGTATGGCACGGAATCATTGTTGCCGCTGACTGGCCGCCACGAGTGACCGCCAACGCCAAGGCAGATGCAGGCGCAACGACCTTGGCTTGGCTTTTGTGGATGCCGATTCGATAATATCTAGTAGCATGGTGGCTGATCACGCCCTACCCAGCTGAATGCCCCAATAAAGTGGCAGTGGGTTGCTGCACCAAAACCCAGCCACCAAAGCTGGTGGCCTATGTCACGCCGGGTCGGCAGACAGCACCGATACACTTGTCGTCGAATTTGTTGTGCTGCGCAAGGCACAGAGCCACATTGCCTGCAGCTTCAGGAAACATACATGCGTTACCCGTTGATATTACTGCTATCTGCCCTGATTGCCGTCCTGACTGGTTGTGCAACGGCACCTGACAAACGCGACCCGTTCGAGCCTTTCAACCGCAAGGTCTATGCCTTCAATGAAACGGCGGATACGGCAGTCATCAAGCCTGCGGCTGAAGCATACACCAAGGTAGTGCCGAGCCCGGTCCGCGCTGGGGTTCACAACTTTCTCGGCAACCTCAAGGAAATCTCCTATCTCGTCAACAACCTGCTGCAAGGCAAAGTTGAGGGCGCGGCCATCAGCATGGGGCGTTTCACATTCAACTCGACCTTGGGCTTGGCAGGGTTGATCGATTTGATGACGCCGGTGGGTTTTCCTGCGCGGCCAGAGGACTTTGGCCAAACCTTAGGTAAATGGGGTGTCAAACCCGGCCCATATCTGGTGCTCCCCCTGTTTGGCCCCTCTACGCTTAGAGATACCGCTGGGATGGTGGCCGACACTGCAACCAGTATCAACGCGCCCGCCAGCGAGCCCGCCGCCCGATATGGTGTACTGGCGATCGGCGCAGTCGATAAGCGTGCAGAGCTGCTGGGTGCCAGTGAAGTATTGGATTCCGCCGCACTCGACCCATACACCTTCTTGCGGGATGCCTACCTGCAAAAGCGCATTGCCGAGATCTATGATGGAAATCCGCCTAGCACGGTCGATCCGGACGATCCGTTCGCGGATGACAGTAAAGCATCTCAGCCGGCGTCGCCGCCCGCCCCATAATCGGGGGGGCTGCTGAAGGCACCCAACCGCGAAAACATGCCTTCACAGGCCAAGTGACCACACTGGCTATACCAATAGCGTCAGATCAGGAAAAGTACGCAGGCAACAGCATTTGCTGGAGGATCAGCGAGAGGTAGGCAGATAACCAAGGGCTAATCGCTTAGCCCTGCTATCCGTTCGATATGGTACAGATGGGTGCTGCTGGTTTCAGCCATGTGTGTGCCGAATGGCACCCACTACGCCCGAGGTTCAATCATGCTGCCAGACGTGCGTGTTGGCCCAGTGCGGGCTGTTCGCGCAGCCATGCATAAGCGGCATCAACAGTTGGAAAGCGGCTACGCTTGGTGACGACTTCCAGGTGGCTGCCCCGTTCACGCAGGACTTCCGCACGCAGTACGCCACCCAGGGCATACACACGGCCAATATAGGTTCCCCCGAGGGCGGGGGCTTCAAGGACGATCAGATTGTTTTCCATAGTAGTTCCCCTGGTTGGGTTGTGAAACAGTTAATATTGCATTTTGTGCAATGCACAAATATTACTGCATTCCCCACCTGATTTTCCATGCGGACAAACCCTCAACCCCTTGTTAGGCTTAAAACTCTAGTGCTTTTCAGCAGATGATTCATGACGAGTGATTTTGCAATGCAACACATCTAACCACCCAAACCAACCCAAACCCCACCATCAAACATCTGATGGCGCACATGCCGCCCTACCGTGCTTCTCTGCGTATCATCCAAGCAAACACCCCGCCTTGGCGGGGTGTGGAGCACTGAAGTGTCAGCTCGTCATTACAACGATGGCAACAGCCCAGCAGGCAGGAATCGATCATAGCCCCCTTGCTGGATCAGTGCCTTGGCTCGCTCGATATCTGGCGCGAAGTAACGATCCTTGTCATAGAACGACACCCGGGCACGTAATAATGCCTTGGCCTGTTCCAACTCCACCGACGTTTTCAGTGGTGCGCGGAAATCAACCCCTTGGCAGGCTGCCAATAACTCGACAGCCAAGATGCCCGCCGTATTGTCGGCCATGTCATGCAGGCGGCGGGCGGCAAAGGTGGCCATCGAGACGTGGTCTTCCTGATTCGCGGATGTCGGCAGGCTATCGACCGATGCCGGATGCGCCAGCGTCTTGTTCTCAGACGCCAAGGCGGCAGAGGTCACCTGTGCGATCATGAAGCCGGAATTCACACCACCGTTCTCGACCAGAAAGGGCGGCAGGCCAGACAATTTGGAATCGATCAACAGCGCCATGCGACGCTCTGAGAGTGATCCGACCTCGGCAATGGCCAAGGCCAGATTGTCAGCGGCGAATGCGACCGGCTCCGCATGGAAATTGCCACCGGAGATGATGTCGTTGTCGTCCGCAAACACCAAGGGGTTATCAGAGACCGAGTTGGCCTCAGTCAACAGAATATCGGCGGCATTGCGGATCTGCGTCAGGCAAGCGCCCATCACTTGGGGCTGGCAGCGCAGGCTATAGGGATCTTGCACCTTGCCGCAGTTCTCGTGTGAATGCTCGATCTCGGAGTGATCCAACAGGTGCCGATAGGCCCCGGCAACATCGATCTGCCCGGCATGGCCGCGTACCTGATGGATACGATCGTCGAATGGGCGACGCGAGCCTTGGGCGGCCTCGACCGACAGGGCACCGGTCACGACACCAGCCGCAAACAGATCCTCTGCCGCAAACAAGCCTTCCAAGGCAAAAGCGGTGCTGGCCTGGGTGCCATTCAACAACGCCAGGCCTTCTTTCGGTGCCAGCGTGATCGGCGTCAATCCGGCCAGCTTCAAACCGGCTCCGCCAGACAAACGTTCGCCGTGATAGGTCACTTCGCCCTCACCAATCAACACGCAGGCCATGTGCGCCAAGGGGGCCAGGTCGCCAGAGGCACCGACAGAGCCCTTCTGCGGCACCACCGGATACACCTCGGCATTCACCAGCTTGATGAGCGCATCGATCACGTCACGGCGGATGCCGGAAAAGCCCCGCGCCAGCGAGTTGATCTTCAAGACCATCATCAGCCGGACGGTCGCGTCACGCATCCGCTCACCAACACCTGCCGCATGTGACAGCACGATCGAGCGCTGCAAAAGCTCCAGCTCTTCTGCCGCGATACGGGTGCTGGCCAATAAGCCAAAGCCCGTGTTGATGCCATATACCACACGGCCTTCGGACAGGACACGGGAAACGGTATGGGCGGACTCGTCGATAGCCGCATGGGCAGCGGTATCCAGCGACAAGGTGACTGGTGCCCGCCAGATGTGGCGCAGCTCGGCCAGGCTCAGCTGGCCTGGTTTCAACAGAAATGCAGTCATGGCTATCTCAAATGGGGTGGTCAGTAGCACGATCCACTTCGGTGGCGTGGATCACGCGATGAATCAATCGGGTCAACAGTGGCCATCGATCACAGCATGGGCAAATCCAGGCTGTTCTCACGGGCGGATTGCCTGGCAATCTCATAGCCTGCGTCAGCATGGCGCATCACGCCTGTTCCAGGATCATTGCGCAGCACACGGGCAATCCGTCTGGCAGCAGCTTCGCTGCCATCGCAAACGATCACCACCCCAGCGTGCTGGCTGAACCCCATGCCTACGCCCCCGCCATGATGCAGGGACACCCAGGTCGCGCCCCCTGCGGTATTCAGCAGGGCATTCAGCAAAGGCCAATCAGAGACGGCATCCGAGCCATCCAGCATGGCCTCGGTTTCGCGGTTGGGGCTGGCAACCGAGCCGGAGTCCAAATGATCGCGGCCAATTACAATCGGTGCTTTCAGCTCGCCCTTGGCGACCATCTCGTTGAATGCCAGACCCAGGCGGGCGCGGTCTTTCAGCCCCACCCAGCAGATACGTGCTGGCAGGCCTTGGAAAGCGATGCGCTCCCGCGCCATGTCCAGCCAGTGGTGTAGATGGCTGTCGTGTGGAATCAGTTCTTTGACTTTCTGATCCGTTTTGTAGATGTCTTCCGGGTCTCCCGACAACGCCACCCAGCGGAAAGGCCCAATCCCTTCGCAGAACAGAGGACGGATGTAGGCAGGGACGAAACCCGGAAAGTCGAAGGCATTTTGCACGCCCTCCTCCAACGCCATCTGGCGGATGTTGTTGCCGTAATCGAGCGTGGCCGAACCGCGCTGTTGCAGGGCCAGCATCGCCCGCACTTGCACCGCCATCGAGGCTTTGGCAGCCTTGACCACCGCCTGCGGCTCGCTCTGGCGACGTGCTTTCCATTGCTCGATTGTCCAGCCTTGCGGCAGATAGCCATTCAGTGGGTCATGCGCACTGGTCTGGTCAGTGACGACATCAGGGGTGATGCCGCGTGCAACCAGCTCAGCAAACACATCGGCTGCATTTCCCAACAAGCCGACAGAAATGGCCTTGCCACTGGCATTGGCCTCGTTGATGATAGCCAGCGCTTCGTCCAGGGTTTTGGCTTTGAAATCGACATAGCGGGTACGCAGACGGAAATCGATGCGCGTTTCGTCGCACTCCACCGCCAGCACGTTGAAACCAGCCATCACGCCAGCCAAAGGCTGCGCTCCACCCATGCCCCCCAGGCCACCGGTCAGAATCCATTTCCCTCTGGCCTCGCCAGCAAAGTGCTGCTTGGCCACGGCGGCAAAGGTCTCGTAAGTCCCTTGGACAATTCCCTGCGTGCCGATATAGATCCACGAGCCAGCAGTCATCTGGCCATACATCATCAGGCCTTTCCGATCCAACTCATTGAAATGATCCCAGGTCGCCCAATGCGGCACCAGATTGGAATTGGCCAGCAGCACGCGCGGCGCGTCAGCGTGGGTCTGGAACACCCCAACCGGCTTGCCGGACTGCACCAGCAAGGTCTGGTCATCCTCCAGGCGCTTGAGCACATCCAGAATCCTGTCAAAGCATTCCCAGCTGCGGGCCGCGCGGCCAATGCCGCCGTACACCACCAGATCTTCAGGACGCTCGGCCACATCCGGGTCTAGGTTGTTCTGAATCATGCGATAGGCGGCTTCGGTCAGCCAGCTTTTGCACGTCAGCTGATTGCCACGCGGGGCGCGGATCACACGCGAAGGGTCATGTCGGTTCATGGAATTTGTCTCCAGTTTGGTTGGGCTGGTCATTTGGTCAGACGGTGGATCAGGCGAGCAGCGGTCTTGGCTGTGCGATGATCAATGTCGAATTCAGGGTTGAGCTCCGCCAGATCAACGATGCGTAATTTGTCGGAAGCCTTGGCCAGATCGAGTATGGCTTCGATCACCTCCAAGGCCACCCCTCGTGCCGCCGGGGCGGATACCCCAGGCGCTTGGTAAGCAGGCAATACGTCGATATCGATGGTCAGGTAGAGATGATCAAGTGGTGCAAGGAATTGACTGAGTTGATGCAATGTATCCGGCAACTGGGCGATGCCCATGTCCTCATCCAACCGATAGGTCACATCCAATTCACGCGCCCTGGCGAACAGCGCGGCGGTATTGGCAGGCTCAGCCACCCCGAAGCAGGCGTAGTGAAAAGGCCAACCATGTGCCACGCAGGACTCGGCAATTTGCCGGAACGGGGTGCCAGAATTGGCCTCGCGCGCCAAGCGAAGGTCGAAATGCGCATCCAGGTTGAGAATGCCGACCTTGGGCGTGCCGCCTTGATTGGCCAGATGGCGGGCCAGACCACTGAAGGTGCCAAAGGCGACCTCGTGCCCACCACCCATCACCACAGGGAAATGGCCTGCGGTAAGCAGACCATCCACCATCACCGCCAATTCAGCCTGTGCCGCCTCCAACGCATCGCCTTCACAGACTACGTCGCCCGCATCCCACACCACACGCTCACCACCATGCCAGGCCAGGTTCGCCAGCGCATGGCGTATTGCCTGCGGCCCTTTATGGGCGCCGGGCCGGCCATGATTCCGCTTGACACCTGCATCACAGGCAAACCCCAGCAGCGCGACACCCGCTTGGCCCGAAGGCACCTCGCAGCGAATCTGCTGGTGCCAACGCCGGGCATCCCCAGCCTCTTCACTATCGACCCGCCCTTGCCAGCGAGCCGGATCAGGTTTCACCCACATGTCGTCCCCCTCTTTCGTCAATGTGCTATCTGCTGACCACGCCACACTCGGTACCGCAATGGATTGACGCCCATCTGATAGGCCAGCTCGGCAGGATGCTGCACTTGCCAGACACAGAAGCTCGCCTCATATCCAACTGCCAGCCGCCCCAGGCGGGTTGCCCGCCCCAATGCACGCGCAGCGTGCTGCGTCACACCGGCAAAGGCTTGTTGGGGTGTCAATCCAAACAACACGCAGGCCATGTTCATGGCCAAACGGATCGAGGCAAACGGGCTGGTACCTGGGTTGAGATCAGTCGCGACGGCCATCGGCACCCCCGCAGCGCGCAAGGCAGCGATTGGCGGCAGCTGCTTTTCACGCAGAAAATAGAAGGCGGCGGGCAGCAATACCGCCACCGTGCCGCTACGGGCCAACGCATCAATCCCCGCATCACTCAGAAACTCGACATGATCCACCGACCACGCGCCATACTGCGCAGCCAGGGCCGAGCCATCCAGGTCAGACAGCTGCTCCATATGGCCTTTGACCGCCAACCCATGCTGGCAGGCGCACACAAAGAGGCGCTCGGCTTGCGCACGAGTAAATGCGATGTGCTCGCAGAACACGTCCACCGCTTCGGCCAGCCCGGCCTCGGCAACTGCTGGAATGATGTCGTTGCAGATCAGGCTGACATAGTCATCTGCCCGACCGGTGTATTCAGGTGGTACAGCATGCGCCGCCAACAAGGTGGCAGATACATCGATCTGGGCCAACTCACCCAGCCGATGCGCCACACGCAGCATCTTCAGCTCGTCGTCCAAGGTGAGTCCATAGCCGGATTTGATCTCGATGCAACCCACCCCCTCTGCCGCCAGGGCTTGCACACGCGGCAAGCTGGCAGCCAGCAGGTCAGCCTCATTCAAGGCACGGGTGGCCCGCACCGTGGACAGAATGCCGCCCCCTTGCCTGGCAATCTCAGCATAGGGCACGCCGCACAAACGCATCTCCCACTCTTGCGCACGATTGCCCCCAAACACCGCATGCGTGTGGCAATCGATCAAGGCCGGTGTCACCCAGGCACCGGCCAGGTCAATGGCACCCGCCGGCAGCGCCATTGCCGCAAGCTCGGACATCGGCGCCAGTAGCGCGATGCGCCCCTGCTTGACACCCATGGCAACCAAGGCGGAGGACGCATCCGTGCTTGCATCCACGCCCCCCCAGTGGGCAGCGACCTGAGCGTTCAGCCAGAGCTGATCACAGTCCGTCAGTACAGTGTGCATGATTGAAATGTATAATTTTGAGCAAATTTGTATATACATTAAACAGACAATGCCAACACGTCAAGCAGCCGTCACCCTGCGCGGCAGCCAGATCAAGTGGGACACGCAGGATCAAAAAGAAACGGCCACCTGCTGGTGGCCGTTGGATGGCATGCCTGCTCCGGCGATCAATCGCCCGGTGATCGATCACACATCGACATGGACTTGCGAACGAAGCTTATAGCGCGTGCCAGGATGGGTCAGACGCGCGAAGCTGATCAGGCGATCAGCAGACCAGGTACGGCGATGCACCAGCAGACAGGGCTCATTGGCGCTGATCTCCAGCAGGCGCTGGGTTTCCGCATCTGGCATGGTGGCCTCGACGATATGCTCGATGTCCGACAAAGGGCAGGCTTGGGTCAGGTACTCGTTGGGCGTGATGTCGGAAAAATCCTGCTCCAGATAATGAGGCACCCAGCGAGGGTTCAGATAGCGGTCTTCCAGCTGGATCGGCACCCCGTTCTCACGGTGCACGATCATCGAGTGATACACCTCGGTGCCCACGCGCACACCCAGCCTCAGCGCAATCGTGTCATCCACCACCTCGCTGCGTAACAACAAGACGGTGTTATCGTACTGATGGCCTCGACGGCGGATCTCGCCTGCAATGCTGCACACCGACAGCAGTGGCGATTCAGCCCGCGTATCCGCCACATAGGTGCCATCGCCAGCAAAGCGCACCAGCATGCCATCGCCCACCAGATCACGGATGGCCTTGTTGACGGTCATCCGGCTGACACCGAATTGCTCCGCCAACTGCACCTCGGGTGGAATCTTGCTGCCAGGCTGGTAGGTCTGCTCCCGGATACGCTGGAGCAAATAAGACTTGATGGCTTGATAACGGGGCTGTGTCATTACGGATATATTGTCTATACAAATCTGTCATTTATTGTACAACATAACGCGTTTACCCGTTCAATGCATCAGAGGTTGTCAATATTTTGTAACAAATATGAATATTTTTGCATTCAGGGGGTTTACAAAACGAGAGAGAGCAAATACTCTAGCCACACCCATTGCTTGCGCTTCAGCCAATGACTCAAAAAATGAATGCTGGGGCGAGATGACCTGCCGATCAAAACTATATACCGCAGGCACCGTACATGGGGAATGAGAGGAGACATGCAGGTTGGCCATGAGTGCCAACCTGCATTGCTTTCAGCAGCCGTTCCGCAAGCGGCCTCGGTCATATCACAAACCGTGGCCAGATCACACCATATCCTTTGTCATCAACACCAAGCATCAAATAGCACTGTCCGGGCCGTCGTGCACATGCTCGCGGGCAGGATGACACCAGTGGTATGATCACCCTGGCAAGCACTGGCGCCGATTTTGAGTCAGCCTGACCGCAGGCAGATATCGACAGATGAGATAGCCCATGCACTTCGATCGCCCCATTGGTGGTTTTTTCGAGCTGGAGCTCCCGCCCCGTCAACCCGGCAATCTACTTGAATACTGGCAGGCAGAGCCTTCTGACTGTCGCTGGTATGGCAATGCCCGGTCTGCATTGATGCAGTTGCTGCAAACCCGGCAGATACGCCGTACCTGGCTGCCAGCCTATCTGTGCGATGCCGTCATCGATGCAGCATTGGAATCAGGCTGCCGGATACTGTTCTACCCCGTCGATCACCACCTGCAACCTGACAGCGCCTGGTTGAGCAGCCGCCTTGACTCGGGCGATGCGGTGCTGGCGGTGGATTACTTTGGCCGCCCTCCCAATGCCGCCTTCCTGTCGCTGGTGAATTCACGCCCGGACATCGACTGGATCGAAGATCGGGCTCACGCCATCGACACGGGCATGGCCCCCTGGGGCACCTGGCAACTGTTCAGCCCGCGAAAGCTGGCTGGCGTGCCGGATGGTGGGCTATTGATCGGGCCACAGCTTTCCTGCCTGCCGGCGACCCAGGGGGTGCCACATCTCCACGCCAGTGCATGGATGCGCCGTGAGGACTGCACTGGGCACCGCCACGCCGAATGGGTTGCACGCCATCAGCAGGATGAGGCCAGCATGGATATCGGGCCTCGTCCAGTCAGCAAGCTGACACAGCACATGTTGGCCTGCATGCCAGCCTCCCCCCTGCTGATCGCCAGGAAGCAGAACTATGCACGCTATCAAGTCGCCCTGCCCTATATGTCATTTCTGGGTGATGTGCAGAGCTATGCACCGTTCGGTTTTGTCGTCCGCACCCAGCACGCGGATGATCTATGGCGGCACCTGATCGATCAACGGATCTTTGCCCAGCGGCACTGGCGTGATATCAGCGCCCCAGTCGAGCAATTTCCGGTCGCTCATCAGCTATCCAACGAATTGCTCACGCTGCCTTGCGACCACCGCTTGACCAATGCCGATGTGGATCGGGTCATTGCCGCCGTCCAGATCTTTTTCGATGAGTAAGCATGCATCGGTTGCGTGGGCAGGACGATAGCCAGGTTGCACTGGCCCCTACAGCTTGCCATCTGGTGGATTGCCCGCACCCGCTCAATCCACCTCATCGTTTCATCAGGCACCCTGATTCCAGCAGTTTCCGAGTGGTACCCTATAATGCATGTGCATACATTCAAAGCCCGGTGCCATGGGCATGCAACCATGGGTTCGCCACTGTCATCCAAGTGATGCCAACCGGGCCCGGATTCACCTGATCGACTACCGAAGCTGGTTGGACACAGCGATGACCAAACCGATACATAAAGGCTTGAACAGGTACGATGACCGTTTCAATCCAACACCGGCGAAGCAACCAGCCCTTTGTATTTGCATTGATCACTTTTGCTTGCGGCATCTTGCTGACCTTTCTGTTTGGTTGGCTCTATCAAAATGCCGTCAATATTGAGCACAGCCACGCCAATCGTATCTTTCTGGATAGCGTGAAAGAACGCGTGCAGGCCAAGCTGATACGCACCGGAGACATGCTGCTGGGCATTCGCAATGCCTGGATCGAGCCACCGGTTGACACCATGCGCCTGCAACGTGCGCTATACCAGTTTTCGCCCCAGGCCAATCTGCCAGACGTCGCCTCTGTAGCCTATCTCAGCTATATCAAGAAGGCCCCTGATGACGACTCCCAAGGGCATATGAAGATCGAATTGGTCATTCCCAGCCGAGGCAACGAGCATCTGCTCGGCCAGGATCTACACACAGTGCTCGCAGCCCAGGTGGTTGTGTTGCGGCGGAGCGGCGGCACCCTCTATACCTTTCCCAGCCCCATACCACTTGACAACCGCCAGCCCACACTGGCAGTGGCGGTGCCGGTATATGACACCTCTGCAACAGTCGAGAGCACCAACCAGCGCCAGCGAGCCTTCGCAGGCATCCTGCTCGCAACGGTCAGGCTGGGCAGCATGCTGGCTGATATTCAAAGTATGGCCCAACAGCAGGAGCTCGACCTGGCGGTTGACATCAACCCCACCCCAGGCCGCGCATCCAAGCCAATCATGGAAAACCTGCCCTCGGCTTTACCCGCCGACCCGACCCGGCAGTCCATCGATATCCGGATGGGGGAAGTCACCTTACGCATCAGCTGTGCAGCCATGACGCCGCCACATCGGGCGAATTTCTACATGATCTGGCTGATGGGTCTGCTCATCAGCCTGTCCTTGGCGTGGGTAATGGGTATGCTGTGGACGCGGAACCTACGGCAATCACAATCACTGGAGATCAAGGAACAAGACGGACAGCAGCTGCAAAACGCCTATCAGCTGAAACTGCAATTGCTGAACCACACCGCTGACGGGCTGCTTGCCACCGACAAACATGGCAACGTGGTCTACATCAACCATCAGGTACCCAGCTTATTGGACCTGCCCGACACCCACATCATGCAGCTCAACCTCACGTCGCTCGGCATTCAGAGCCAAGCGGATCAGGTCGAGATCTTTCGTGGCATGACCAATGGGGTTCGGGTCAGCTATCTCCATCACCGAGAGCAGAATGGTCAGGTCCATACCCTGGAAATCCACCAGGCCCCCAGCCTCAAGCAGAATGGTCAGCGCCAGGGCTATCTGCTGGCCATCCGCGACATCTCCAATCTGGTGATGAAAGACCAAGCCCTGCAGGAGATGCGTCAACGCCTGGATGATCTGGTTGATCTGTCCTCTGATTGGCATTGGGAAAGCGATACTGAACATCGCTTGCATATCCTGTCCCGTGGCATCAAAGACAGCCTGGGGAGCATGGCGGAGCACGCCGAGGGCCGCACACGCTGGGAGCTGGACGGCTTCGAGACCGAGCCGCATCTGCTTGAGCGCCACATGGCCGATCTGCGCAAGCATGCCCCCTTCCATGACTTCACCTATAAGGTCACCCATCCCGATGGTCGCGAGCGCTATTTCTGCGTGTCAGGCAAGCCTGTCTTTGACATGACCGGCCATTTCGTCGGCTACCGAGGGGCCGGGCGTGACATCACACAGACCAAACAGGCGGAGATGGCGCTGTTTGCCGAAAAAGAGCGCGCCCAGGTCACATTGGAGTCGATTGGTGAGGGAGTCATCACCACCGACACTGAGCTGCGTATCCAATACATGAACCCAGTTGCAGCACAGATGACAGGCTGGCTACCGCAGGACGCGCAGCACAGGCCACTGAGTTTCGTCTTCAAAACCATCCACGAATTGACCCATGAGCCCTTGCCCGACCCCGTCCAGCAGGCTCTGGTGCTAGGCCGCACCGTCACCCCGAGTGGCCATGCCGAATTGCTACGGATGGATGGAGAAGAATTTGCGATCGAAGAAACCGCCTCCCCGATTCGGGATCGTACTGGCAGGCTGATCGGTGGCGTATTGGTCTTCCGTGATGTCAGCCACTCTCGCGAGCTGGCCGCCAAGCTGACCTACCAGGCCACGCATGATGCGTTGACAGGCCTGCTCAATCGTCGGGAATTCGAGCTACGGCTGAACCGGGTATTGCAACACGAGCGTAGCGACATGCCCAACGCATTGCTGTACCTGGATCTCGATCAGTTCAAGGTCGTCAACGACACCTGTGGCCATATTGCAGGAGATGAGCTGTTGAAACAGCTGTCAGCCTTGATGCAAAACCAGCTCCGAGCCGCCGACACCTTTGCACGGATGGGAGGTGACGAGTTCGCCATCCTGCTGGAAACCTGCCCGACCAACATCGCCACCCGTATTGCCGAGCTTCTGCGCTCAACCGTGGCGGAATTCCATTTCGCGTGGGACAACAAGCTGTTTTCCGTCGGTGCCAGCATTGGCCTGGTCAGTTTCACCAGCGGCTCGCTGGACATCGCCACCCTGATGAGCGCGGCGGACACGGCCTGTTATCTGGCCAAGGAGAAAGGTCGAAATCGGGTCCATGTCCATCATGCAGAAGACATGGAAGTCCAGATACGACATGGTGAAATGGAATGGGTCGCCCGCCTGCACAAGGCACTCAACCAGAACCGGTTCCAGCTGTGTTATCAAAAGATCAAGCCGATCAACGCCACGGAGGAGGGTCTGCACTTCGAGGTATTGCTCAGAATGATCGATGAGAACGGCGATTTCATCCCGCCAGGCCGCTTCATCCCTGCCGCCGAGCGCTACAACCTCATGCCCGCCATCGATCGATGGGTGATCCGCAACCTATTCGCCTTCATCCACGAATACCGCACCCGCCTGCCGCAACTTTCCGCCTGCGCCATCAACCTGTGCGGGGGCTCGCTGGGGGACGAATCCTTACTGCCCTTCATTCGGAATCTGTTCGAGGAATTCATGATCCCGCACGACATGATCTGCTTCGAAGTGACCGAAACCGCCGCCATCGCCAATCTGAATGGTGCCACCCACATCATTCGCGAGCTGCGGTCGCTGGGCTGCCGCTTTGCGCTGGATGACTTTGGCAGCGGCATGTCCTCATTCGGCTACCTGAAGCACCTGCCAGTTGATTACCTGAAGATCGATGGCAGCTTTGTCAAGGATATGCTGCATGACCCCATCGACACCGCCATGGTCGAATCGATCAACCATATCGGCCATGTGATGGGGCTGCAGACGATTGCCGAATTTGTTGAAAATGATGACATTTTGGACAAGCTCAGACAGATCGGCGTGGATTTTGCACAAGGCTATGGCATCGGCAAACCCATGCCGATCGACACGCTCATCGAGTTCTGAAACGGGAAAACCAGGGCGTTGCACGCCCAATCGCTCAACAGTCAGATGCGGTCGGCTTTACCCCCTCCATTTGGCCAATAGACCGACCATCTCCTGAATCACCCGCTCGCCCTCACCCTGCTGCACCGCCTTCTGCACGCAACCCCGTAAATGGTCTTGCATAATCTGCAGCGAAACGGCGTCCAGGGCTGCGCGGGCAGCCTGGACCTGTGTCAACACATCGACACAGTAGCGATCGGCCTCCACCATGTTGGCAATGCCCCGCACTTGGCCCTCCACCCGCTTCAAGCGCTGTAGCAGTTGGCGCTTATGGGGCTGGACGGTTTTCAGCGCCGAGTCGGTACAACAGGATTCTGACGCATCAGACGACATCGAAACCCGCCGCTTCGATCGCTGCCTGTAAGGCATCGATTGGGGTCTGGGCCGGATCAAAGCGGACACCCACCTTGCCCGTGGCCAGCTCGACATCCACCTGTGCCACGCCAGCCAAGGCTTGCAAGGCCTTGGTGATGCTATTGGCACAGCCACCGCAGCTCATGCCGGACACATTCAATTGCACATATTCCATGGCTCAATACTCCTGATCAGTTGGTCGTTCAGAGGCGGCTTGGCCGCCAGCGCTTCAGCAATAGGGCATTGGACACCACCGAGACCGAACTCAGGGCCATGGCCAGCCCTGCGATCACGGGGTTCAACAGACCTGCTGCCGCCAGCGGAATCCCCAACACGTTGTAGATGAAAGCAAAAAACAGGTTCTGGCGGATCTTTCGCAATGTCGCCCGAGACAATTCAATGGCATCCGCCACCGCATGCAGGCTGTTGCGTTTCAAGGTAATGTCCGAGGCCGCAACAGCAGCATCCGTGCCACTGCCCATGGCAAAGCTGATGTCGGCAGCGGCCAGCGCGGGGGCATCGTTCACGCCATCGCCAACCATGCCGACCTGTTGTCCTGGCTGCTTGAGCTGATGCAAAGCGGCGATTTTATCGGCAGGCAACAGCTGCGCTTGCCACTGATCGATACCTGCGGCTTGAGCAATCGCCTGGGCAGCAGCAGCGTGGTCACCCGTCAGCATCACGCTCCGCACCCCTAGCCGCTGCAAGCGCTGCATGGCCATGGCCGAGTCCGCACGGATCGGGTCCGCCATGGCAAAAGCCGCCAACAGCATACCATTGCAGGCTAGGCCGCTGACCGCCCAACCCTGTTGACGCCAGGTCTGCAGCGGCACGCCAGCCAGTTCAGACTCTGCCACGCCCAACCAAGCCACCGCCCCCAGGCGATAGCGGCAACCGTCAACATCCGCCCACACCCCTTGGCCGGGCTCGCTGTTCACCACCGCACTGGGTAACGGCACGATCGGGCGGGCTGACAACCAGTGGGCGAGTGCATCAGTCAACGGATGACGTGACCCCTGCACCAATGCAGCCAGCACCGCATCAACCTGTGGCGGGTTTGCACCTCGCTGCCAATCAGCCGCCACAGTGGGCTGGCCGGCGGTCAAGGTGCCCGTTTTGTCAAAGGCGATGGTGGTCAGCTTCCCCGCGTGCTCCAGCGCGGTCGCATGCTTGATCAAAATGCCATGCTGCGCAGCCAGGCCGCTGGCGACCATGACCGCCGTCGGCGTGGCCAAGCCCAATGCACATGGGCAGGCGATCACCAACACCGCCACGGCATTGATCAGCCCTGTCTCAAAGCCTGCCAGCCACCACCAGCCCACCCACGTCAGCGCGGCCAAGATCAATACCGTCGGCACGAACACAGCCGCCACTTTGTCCGCCAGCTGTTGGATAGGCGCTTTGCTGCCCTGCGCTTGACGAGTCAGCTTGATGATCTGGGCGAATTGGGTCTGGGCACCAGTCTGGGTGGCGCACCCATACAAAATCTGATCATGATTGATGGTCGCGGCATACAGCTTACTGCCAGCCTGCTTGCCGACCGGCAGGCTTTCGCCGGTCAAGGTCGATTCATCGACCGTGCTGACGCCCCGCTCCACCACACCATCTACCGGAATGGCCTGCCCTGGCAACACCACAAAGCGATCCCCCACCTGCAGGCTGGCCGCAGGCACCTCGACCAGCCGCCCCTGCTGTTCGATATGAGCGGTCTGCGGTGTGAGCTTGGCAAGTGCCTGCAAAGCCGCCAGGGTTTTGTGCTTGGCACGGCCTTCCAGCCACTTACCCAACAGCACCAGCGTGATCACCGCTGCACTGGCCTCGAAATAGACATGGCCACCGCCTTGCCTCAACCAGACCACCGTGCTGAACAACCAAGCCGCAGAAGTACCCAGCGCCACCAACACATCCATATTGGCCGCGCCACCACGCAACGCCTTCCACGCCCCTGCATAGAAGCGCCATCCCACCCAGAACTGGACGGGTGTGGCGAGCAGGAACTGCACCCAGTTCGGCAACATCCAGTCATGTCGATTCACCATCATGCCCACCATCTGGGCCAATAGTGGCATGGTCAGCAGCGCTGATACCCCCATCAGGTATATTTCACCACGATCTCCTCTGGTGGGCACCGTCAAATCAGTCTGCAGTGGGCTGGCCTCGTAGCCCGCCTGATGAATGGCCGCCACAGCCTCATCCAGCGTTGTTGAGGCAGGCTGAAGCGTCAGCTGTACGGTTTCAGCAGCAACATTCACCTGCGCCATCACGCCAGGCAGGCGGTTGAGGACATGCTCGATTCGACCCGCGCAGGCTGCACAAGTCATGCCCTTCACCGCCAGCTCATGCTGTGCAACAGGCACCCGGAAACCAGCCCGCTGAATGGCCTGGATGACCGATTCCGCATGGCCACTTGCCGACAAATCGATTTCAGCCGTTTCCGACCCGAAACTGACACTGGCTGCCACCCCCGGCAAACGATTCAATACCCTCTCGATGCGCGCTGCACATGCTGCACAGGTCATGCCTTCAATGGGCAGGCTCAGATGTTGCGGGTAGGCGGGCGGGGTGGACATATTGATCATCGGGCGACTGTATTGCTTTCAATATACCCCCTATAGGTATAAAGAACAAGGTGCGCCAATATCAGCGCCCCTCCCCCATCAACAGTCCTAGCTCAATGGCGCCACCCTGGCCGTGATGGACCTGCAGCTTATAGCCGCTCAGGCAGGGTCGTGCCGGGGATCAGCTTGGGGGTATATAACAAGGCGGCCTTGTACTGCATCAACACCTCATCAGGGACGTTGAAACGGCGCGGCCATTCCTGCATGGCGATACGATCGAAGACCGTGTCTCACTCATGCCCCTCTCGTCGCAAAATGCAGCGCTAACAGCAGAGTCGCCTCAGCCCACGAGGTGTGGCCGTGGATGGCGCCCATCCGGGCAATCGACCAGCCTTCGACCTCACTACCAGGCGAGGCAGACCGCCCCACCGTGGCCCGAGACATCACCCTAGGCAATGACTGGCTGTATGAATGTCCTCTGCATCAAGATGAAATCGCGATAGGAGGCAACAACATGACATTTGAAATACATCTGCAAGCAGATAAACGAAAAGCCGCAGAAGCGGCTTTGGGAAAGGCAGTTCAGTAGATGCCGTGACAGGGATATCGGCCCGGCACCGCTATGTCACTTGACACGTTGTCCAATACGGCTTTCCTTGCCGGACAACAAGCCGATGATATTACGCTTGTGGCGATATATCAGCAGCGCCGCGATGATGGCAACCACCGCGACTGTCTCAGTGTGGCCGATGAAACGGTAAGCGACGACCGGGCTGGCCATGGCAGCACAGAGGGCAGACAGCGACGAGATCCGCAACAAGAGAGTGACGATCATCCACACCAGCAAGGTCGCCAAGCCCACCCATATATTGAGCGCGAACAACACACCGGCGGCGGTTGCCACACCTTTTCCACCCTTGAAGCGGAAGAACACCGGCCACATATGGCCCACCACCACGGCCAACGCCACCAAGGCGATATCGGATTGCGTCAGGCCGAGCTGTGGTGCGAAGCTCTCGGCCAGAAACACCGCCAACCAACCCTTGATGGCGTCACCCAGCAAGGTCAGCGCGGCGGCGGCTTTGTTGCCGCTACGCAGCACATTGGTTGCACCCGGGTTGTTGGAACCATAGGTGCGCGGATCGGCCAGACCGAACACGCGGCTGACAAGAACAGCAAAGCTAAGTGAACCGATCAAATAAGCAACAACAGCTGACGCTATCGAGAGCATGGCAATTCCACTAGAATAGTCCGCTTTGATTGTAAGGCATCGCGCTTCGCAGCCATATCGGGACAACCCCGCCAACCTGCCGCGCTTATCACGATGGATATCATTTTTGTTCACGAAGTCCGTATCGACACTTTGATCGGTGTCTACGAGTGGGAGCGCCAAGCGCCCCAGACATTACAGCTCGACCTCGAAATCGGCCTGCCCCAGACCGTCGCCTGTCAAACAGACAATATCAACGACACCATCGACTATGGCAAGGTCGTTGAGCGTTTGCGACAAACCTTGGCGGAGCAGCACTTTCTGCTGCTGGAAGCCCTGGCCGAGCATATCGCGCAGTTGATCCTGAGCGAATTCGGTGCGCCGTGGGTGCGCATCAGTGTTGCCAAGATCGGGCTGCTGCGCGGGGTAAAGCGGGTTGGTGTATGCATTGAACGCGGCAAACGGCTCTGACCCGCTTCTGTTGATCGGGGCCGCCCCCGACGATGCTCACATCTTGAAACGCATCGACAGATCAATGGCCTTGATGTCTTTGGTCAACCGCCCGATCGAGATCCGATCCACGCCAGTCGCCGCAATGGCCGCCACGGTGTCCAACCCGACGCCGCCGCTGGCTTCCAGCTCTGCGCGCCCTGCGGTGATTGCGACGGCTTCGCGCATCTGATCGAGTGTCATATTGTCCAACAGAATCAAGGTGGCGCCCGCCTCCAATGCCTGCTGCAATTGGGCCAGTGTCTCCACCTCGATCTGGATTGTCACCCCTGGCTTGGCCAGCGCCTTGGCTTGGCTCAACACCGCATCGATCGAGCCCGCCGCCATGATGTGATTCTCTTTGATCAGAATGCCATCGAACAAGCCGATCCGTTGATTATATCCCCCGCCCACCGTCACCGCGTACTTCAAGGCATGGCGCAATCCAGGCAGGGTTTTACGCGTATCCATGACTTTGGCGCGGGTTCCTGCCACCGCAGCCGCGTATTGACTGGTCACAGTGGCCACGGCTGACAAGGTCTGCAGGAAATTCAGCCCGCTACGCTCGCCCGTCAGCAACGACCGAGCCGAGCCACGCAGCTCGCACAGCACATCACCTGGGGCCACCCGTGCGCCTTCCTTGACATGCCAAGCAATCGATACGGCTGCATCGACCTGCTGAAACACAGCCTCAAACCATGCCTGGCCACAAATAATCGCCGCCTCGCGCGAGATGACGGTCGCTTCGCCTTGCCGATCAGCGGGAATCAATTGTGCGGTCAAATCGCCGCTCCCCACGTCCTCTGCCAGCGCAGTGGCAACATTCTGGCGAATCACATCATTGAGTGTCATGCTTAAAACGCTCCTGCCGGATGGGTAGTATCGCCCCGCACTTTACTGAAGCTCGCGGGTCATCGCAACGTATGTGGTTCGAAACCTGGCTGACACTGACAGCATCTGCTCGTTTCGCCGGCGGCTGGCTGCCGGGTTTTGTGGCTATGTCCAGGCGGGCAAGCCCACCCAACTGGCTCTTGGTACGTATAATGCCAACCTTTTTATCGAGCCTTGTATGAAAGTCGCCTCCGCCATCGCCACCGCCCGACAGCCCAGCGCAGAGCTGGTGATGGAGGTCATCGAATCAGCCCGCGTCGCAGCCGGGCTGGCGCGGGTCGAGAGCATGTTGCTGTTCCTCACCAGCGATTTTTCGGCGGATATCACCCACACCTTGCGTGCCGTGGCACGCACAGCCGGTACGACTCAGATCTTCGGCTGCACGGCCATGGGCCTAGCCACAGAGGAGGAATGGGTGCTGGATGGCGCCGCTGCCGCCGTGCTGGTATTCGGTGAAGGCGTCGGTATCGCCCCGGCCCCTGTCAGCCGCGAGCCGGATCAGCTCCTGACACTGGCCGCCCCCAGCGCAATCAACCAACTCTGGCTCAATAGCCCTGGTAGCCGCTTCGGCGGGGTTGCGGGCGATGCCACCGGCCAGGGGCCGTACGCCATTTTCCGCAATGCCGGGTCGGTCATGGAGGGCAATGTGGATCTGCGCATGAACGGCATGCGGTGCCGGGCCGCAGCAGGACATGGTTATCGACCGCTGGCCGATGCGCTTGCGGTGACGGCTTGCCAGGGGTTTACCATCAGCAGCCTGGACGGCATGCCCCCCTGGCAAAGCCTGCAACGGGTGCTGCCCGGCTATGAGCGGGCCACCTCGCGCCGCCAATTGGAAACACGCGTGGCCTTGCTGGTGGAAATGGGGCATGACATCGTACCCTGCCCACTGCTTTGCCTTGACGAAGGCAGCATTACCATCACCCGTAAGCTGGAGCCTGGCCAGCGTGTCTTCTGGGGGCTGCGCCAAGCCTTGTACAGCGAGCAGGAGACAGCCAGCCTGCTGGAGGCCATGACAGCCGATACCAACACCCCGCCAAGCTTTGGCCTGATGTTCACCAGCGCGGGGCGGGGCCCGGCATTTTATGGTGGTGAAGATCTTGATTTACAGCAGTTCCGCCGCCATTTCCCCAACACCCCGTTACTAGGTCTGTATGGCAACGGGCAGATTGCCCCTGGCCAACCAACCCGCATGCTCGACAACAGTGTCGTTTTCAGCCTGTGCTGGCCTACGCTTTAAACACGGAAATCACATGTTCAACCCTACTCGCGATCAAGCCCGCCAGTTTCTGTTCGATGCCTGGAGGAAGTTCCGTGATCAGCACCCGCTGACGGATCTGGAGAAAATCACGGTCGGCATTCTGGTGGCGCATCCGGAATACCATGGCTTGTTGGATGCCCCAGCGCGGCATCTGGATCGGGACTATCTGCCAGAGCATGGCGATACCAATCCTTTTCTGCACCTCTCGATGCATCTGGCAATCGAGGAGCAGCTGTCCATCGACCAGCCTGTTGGTGTCAAAGCACTGTATCTGCAATTGTGTGAACAGCAGCAGGACGAGCACGCCGCACAGCATGAGATGATGGACTGTCTGGCTGAAATGATCTGGCATGCCCAGCGCTACCAGACCGGGCCCGACCCCGCCATCTACCTGGGTTGCTTGCGGCGCAAGCTCGGGCTGGACGCGACAGCAGGCTAAGCCGGTGCCGTCATTTATCGATACAGATAGTGGTAGGTGAGAAAGACCTGCTCCCGCTCATAGCCCAGCGACTCATACAGGCTTTGTGCCGCATGGTTGCTCGTTGCCGTCTCCAGCGTCAGGCGGCCAATCTGCTGGGCCTCGAAATGATCGATCAGATAGCGCATCAGAAAACGGGCACAACCATGGCGGCGCGCGCTGGGGCGCACATACAGGTCTGACAGGTAGTGATACTTTTTCAGAGTTATCGAACAGTAGGAGGGGTAAAGCTGCGCGAAACCCACAACTTCACCAGTTTCTAGCTGCACCATGAACAGCAATGCTTTGTCGTGCAGTAGATTGTGCTCCAGAAAATGACGCCCCGCCTCGATATGGCTGGGCTGCTCGTAAAATTGCCGATATTCATCGAACAAACCAGCTACCTGATCAAGATGCCTCAGGTCACAACGTACTACTTCCATTTCCATCCTTTTGAAGATACCCACGCGGTCACTGGCAAGGCCAGGCAAAGAAAAATGGCCGGTTGACCGGCCATTTCGTGCAAGCGTAGCACAATTCACTGCTTGACAGTCAGCTCGCCTGGCTGGGCTGAAAAATAGGCTGCCAGATTCTGGATGTCCTGCTTGGTAAGACCTTGTGCCTGTGGGCCCATGATGGCATTTTTGCGCTTACCGCTTTTGTAGTCATTCAGCGCCTGGGCCAGATAATCGCGGTATTGCCCTGCCAGCTTGGGAAAGTCAGGATTGGCGCTATTGCCCCCCTGGCCATGACAGGCCACACACACCTGTTCAGACTTGACCTTGCCAGCCTCGATATCCGCCGCCGCCACCTGCGCACCAGCCAAACCAGCCAGCATGATGAATAAGCCGTATCTCCGTTTCATTGCCTGCTCCTCATTTGGCTGCGCCGTAATAGGCAGCCAGATCTTCCATATCCTGATCACTCAGGCTACCGGCAATGCCCAACATGCTGGGGTGACTTCGCTCACCTGCCTTATAAGCCTGTAGCGCTTTCACGATGTATTGCGGATGCTGCCCGGCAATCTTGGGCACGGAATAGACATGGGGAAATGCAGTTTTATAGGTTTCGATGCCATGACAGCCGATACACATCGAATTCTTTTTGGCGCCCGCCTGGGCATCGCCCTTGGCCTGGGCATGCAGCGTGACGCTGCCCATCAACACTGCCAACAGCAGTGCCGACCCCTCCACTTTGAAGTTGCTCACATTCTGCCTCTTGTGTTGTCTGCCTCTATTTCTCGGAACCTGCCCAAGTGCTGTGCTATGCGATCATCCGCACAACACGGCACGGCTCAAACACCGGGATGCCCCTGACTGCATCAACCGGCTAGAACCGCTGACATGCCTGCTTCACCATCGCGCAGCAGCATATTGAACAGACTCTGGGCACCATCGATACCATCTCACGGCATGAGCCCAGAACGGATATCGACAGCACCTCAACAGGGGGCCAAGCAGCACAACCCAGCACAGCGGGCTTGACTGCGTTCAATCCAGCCTCCGCGGGGCATTGTAGCACCGGTTTTTTGACACCTGCCAGCGCCCATCTGTATTTCACTGATTCCGCACATAAACAATCGGCAATACATTGACGCAGAAACAGAAAATGTACATTGACCACATGCAGCGAAGGACTCACGCCCGCCACTGGTAATGGCACACCGTGCCCTGGTCGTCCTGCTCTTCCCGCAAGTACTGGAAACCCAGCTTTGCCAGCACTCTGGCGGAGGCCAGATGCTCTGCCGCAACGCTCGCCTGCAGGTCGGTGATGAGCCAATTGGCCTGTGCATATGCCAGGAAAGCTTGCCCGACTTCTGTTGCCAAGCCCTGCCCCCAGACAGACGGCTCAAACGCATAGATCAGCTCTCGTGGCTGATCCGTGGGCGAGCTGATCCCGACAAACCCGATCATGGTGTCACTGCTCCGATCCATCACCGCGAACGTACCGTATTGCCAACGCTCATAACCCAGCATCAGCCGTTCGATCCAATAACGCACGGTTGCATCATCCAGCGGTTTGCCATCCCCCATGAATGCAATGGTCTGAGGATTCGCGCACAGACGTGTCAACGCATCCAGGTCGCTCCGCCGCAGCTCGCGCACCAAGGTGCGCGCCGTCTCAAACAGACATGTCGGTGGTCGCTCGGGCCCATAGTGCCGCAACTGCCAGCCCTGCTCGTCGAACACCAGATAGCCGCCTGCGCCACCATACCAATCCGGCAAGACCATCCGGATCGCCTGCTTGTCCGCGACAGGGTAGACATGACGGCCCGGTCGATGCGTGTGCCCGTGGATCAGCCAATCACAGCGTGTTTCGCTCAGCAGGGACAATACAGCCTGCCGGTTGACATCCATGATGGCGGTCGCCTTGCTCTGCTTGGCCATTTCACTTTTCTGACGGATCTGCTCGATGACTGCCTTGCGTGCTGCCAGTGGTTGCTGCAAAAACTGGCCCAACCATTGTGGGTTTCGCACCATGGTGCGGAACTGTTGATATTCGACATCGTCAGTGCACAAGGCATCCCCGTGAGACAACACCAGACTCAATCCATTCAAGGTCAGTGGGTAGGGATCGGGCAACAGCGTCAGCCCGGCTTGCTCTGCAAATTGCGCACCCAGCAGGAAGTCCCGATTGCCGTGTTGCAGATAGATCTGTATGCCTTGTTGGCTAAGCGCATGCAATTGCCCTGTCACCTGCTGGTTGAACGGCGCGGCCAGGTCATCATCGCCAGCCCAGTATTCAAAAAAGTCACCCAGGATATAGAGCGCCCCGGCGTGCTTGGCATGTTCCTCGCAAAACTGCTGGAACAAAGCTACGGTTGCTGGCTCGTCTGGTGTCAGATGCAGGTCGGAAATGAAATAGATCGGCTTCATATTGGCTCAACGAAAAAACGGGCGCCAAGCGCCCGTTCCAGGTGGGGGTCAGGGCTTGCTGACATGTTCCATCGCACAGACTATGAAACCGGGTCAGCAGAGCCAAGTGATCAAATGATCTCAGCGCTTTGAATCACGACATCCTCTACCGGCACATCCTGATGGAAGCCCTTCGAGCCGGTCTTCACCTGGCGGATCTGGTCAACCACGTCCTGGCCAGCCGTGACCTTGCCAAACACTGCATAGCCGTAGCCACGGGCGTCAGGCGAGGTGAAGTTCAGGAAATCATTGTCGGCAGTGTTGATGAAGAACTGCGCCGATGCAGAGTGTGGATCAGGCGTACGGGCCATGGCGATGGTGTAGAGGTCATTCTTCAAGCCATTGTCCGCCTCGTTCTTGATTGGCTCACGGGTGGGCTTCTGATTCATGCCTGACGCAAACCCGCCGCCTTGAATCATGAAATCCTTGATGACACGGTGGAAAATGGTACCGTTGTAATGGCCATCGCGCACATACTGCAGAAAGTTTTCAACCGTCACAGGCGCTTTCGCCTCGTTCATTTCAATGACGATTTCGCCAAAATTGGTCACTAGCTTGACGCTGGCCATGATGGATTCCTTGTGTTGAAGGGGGCTTGCAGCCCCCGTTATGGGTTGATTCAAAGTGTAGACCAAATTGGCAATACGCCTCGGGTCTACCGGGGTTGAATCTGTTATTTGGCCGCAGCGGGCGCTTCGCCCTCTTTCAGCACTTTGACAGACTCGATGGTGATCGGCTTTTGCGGCACATTTTGGTGCATGCCTTTATTGGCGGTCGGTACAGCCACGATCTTGTTCACCACATCCATGCCCTCGACGACCTTGCCAAACACGGCATAGCCGAAGTCACGCACGCCATGATCGAGGAAACCGTTGTTGTTGACGTTGATGAAGAACTGCGCTGTGGCAGAGTCTTTGTCCGCCGTCCGCGCCATGGCAACGGTGCCGATCTCATTCTTCAAGCCATTGTCCGCTTCGTTCTTGATCGGGGCTTTGGTGGCTTTTTCAGCCATGTCAGGGGTCATACCGCCCCCTTGGATCATGAAATTAGGGATGACGCGATGGAAAACGGTGCCCTTATAGTGCCCATTTTTCACATATTGCAGGAAGTTCTCGACTGTCTTAGGGGCTTTTTCGGGATACAGCTCCAGCTTGATGGTGCCCATGCTGGTCTTCATTTCCACCACTGGGTCAGCGGCGAACACATTGGCGGCCAGGGTGAACATGGCTCCCAACACCATTTTTTGCATGATGTGCATAATACCTCCTGAAAGGATTTGAAACAGCCGGCTGGGCGCCCCATACCGGCCAAGTCGATTCTGACGATCTGCCTGCCAGGCCAAGGGACCTTGCCATCGGCCTAGCTCATGACATCCACGTATTCTGCGCCACATCGGGGGAACAGCTCAAACCACCGGGCGCAGCCATCACGCCGTCGGCCAGACGCTGTTGAGATGGATATGCGGGAACCACACGATGCGGACAGCTCGCAGGTCAGCCGGTGCCCTCATAGACAATCTGCCAGCGCCCATCCTCAAAAGCCCAGAACTGGCGCTTTTTCATCTGATGGGCCAGATTGTTGCTTTGATAGTACTGATCAAAGGTGATCAGCGCCATCGGCATGGCTGCAGGGTAACGCAGAATACTGACATTGGATAACTGGATCTTGGCCCAGGTCTTGCTCTCATGAATTTGTTGCTTCTGCTTTGACCATTTGGCGAGATCCACGCCATCGGCTGCAAATCCAGCCGAGTAATGGGTTAAATAGCGCTGGGTATCCAGGCTTTCCCAATCCTGCCGCCAGCGCTCCAATTGCTTGCCCAGCAACGCCCGCTGGGCCTGCCACTCCTGGCGGCTGACCCATTTCACACCATTGGAGATCACCACCGGCGTGCCACCGATCTGCAACCACTGGCCCACCTCGCCCATGTCCTGGTTGGTCAACACTACACAGCCGTTGCTGGCCAGCGGCGCGCGGCTATAGGTATCGTATGGTGTGCCATGCAGCCAGATACCCGACCCCCCCCGCTTTTGCCGTCGGTCCCATTCATTCGGGTAGTTCAGCGGCCATGCACCGATGCCGTACAGCTCAGCCTGCTTGCCATAAAGCTGATCGAGTTTCGCCCGCTCCAGCCTGGATGTGACCTGGTAGACACCGATCGGGGTACGCTGGTCGCCCTCTTTGGCTTTTTCGAAGCCTTTCTTGCCGATGGTGATGTAGTAATCCGCCACGTAGCGCGGCACCCCATGATCGTTTTTGTAGACAAACAGGCGCGACCTGGTGGTATCCACCACCACGGCATGGGGCTGATCCGGGGCGAGCTGTAACAAATCCGCAGGAATGGCGTCGGCGGGCGGCGGCGCTTGATAACGGGACAGGCGGACCAGTGCCTCGTGGCGAAGATCATTCACCGCCTCGGCAGATGCGCCCTGTGCGTCGCCCATGGTGTCCAGCGGTCTACTTCGGGCCAGCAAGAGGTCGCCTTTGATCAGGTGGGCCAGCTTGTAATTCGGCTCGATCGACAACAAACGATCGATGATGCGCAATGCATCCTGCAGATGCCCGTCCTGTATGCGCTGCAGCGTGGCGACCAGCAAGGCCTCAGGTTTGCCGGGCAGTGCGGCCAGCCAATCCTGCTTGATTGCCTTGGGCAAGCGCACGATGCCCGAGCTCATCGAATTGGCTGTGGGCGGCACGACATACAACAGCCCCACCATTACCACGATCAGCCGGGTGGCAACCTTGAAGGATGGACGACGATCACGCGATTTCATGGTCAGCGGCCCAGCCGCTCCTCAACGATCTGCCAACGGCCACCGGTTTTATTCAGCACCAGCGTCTTGCCGGTCGTGGACTTCAGCGCATCCGAGCTGTAACGCTGGGTAAAGGAGACAACCGCCCGGTCAGCAGACTCCAGCCTGACTTGTGGCTGCAATATCCCGACATCGATGCGTTTGGCGCGGCTGATGCGGTCACGGCGGGCGTCTTCCCACTTGTTCCGTGGCTCGCCATTGGGCGGGCGGAAGCTCTTGCCATAATAATCCAGATACGCACCGACCTTGCGGTCAGACCAAGCCTGCGCCCAGCTATTGACCGCACGGAGCACATCATCCGCCACGGCATCATCTGTCTTCGTTTGCCTCTCAGGCTCCGCAGGTTTGGCTGGCTCAGGCTTGGACTCCGGCGTCGATGCAGTAGCAGGCTTTTCAGCAGGTTTGTTGATGACTGCCGGTGCTGCGACTGGGGCGGGAACCGGTGCAGGTGCTGGTGCAGGTGTTGGCTTCGCCACCACGGCAGGTGCAGGCACAGCGGGCTTCGCAGCAACGGCAGGTGCCGGGGCTGATAAGGGTGCCGCAGATGGCAACACCTTGCCGGTGCGGCTGAACAGGTCACGGATCAACGCCAATTTGGTATTGGCATTGTTGTTGCCCTTATCGAGCTGCAATGCCTTATCGTAGGCCTGACTGGCCAGCTTGGCATAGATGTCACCCAGGTTTTCATGGGCGACCGCATAACTCGGGTGGGTCTGAATCGCCATTTCGAGCGCCTGGCGGGCTTTGTCATATTGATTTTGCGAGGCATACAGCACCGCCAGATTATTGTAAGGCTCTGGCAGCTCTGGGTATTCCTCTGACAAGGCAGTGAACACCTTGATCGCTTCTGGCGTGCGGTTCATCTCAGCCAGGATCAACCCTTTCTGAAATCTCACCTGTGCATCTTTCGGGTTGGCCGCCAGGAATTTATCAGCGCGCTCCAATGCTTGAGCGTACTGGCCCTGCTTGGCCATCTTGGCAATTTCCTGGGGCTCTGCTGCCTGTACGGAGATCAGCGGCAACAGAGCAAACATAGCGGCGGAGACGATCGGACGCAATTTCATGGTGAAGGGAGTCACATTCCAAGGGCGCATAATCCGCAAATTTTATCAGAAGCTGTCTGCAAATTGGCTGTTCTACAACAGCCTATCCGTCTGGTAACGTTTTGCGAACCGATCCAGGCAGAGGATTCGGACACCGGGCACGGCCCGCCCATATTGGCAAAACCCATCAAGGCTTTGTACGATCAACCTTTTTTGAAAATCGCATGTCGCCCACATTTCAGACCGTCCTACTGCTCTCGCTCTCCAATGTCTTCATGACCTTCGCCTGGTATGCCCATCTGAAGGACATGGCGGGCAAGCCTTGGTATCTCGCAGCGTTGGCCAGCTGGGGCATCGCCTTGTTCGAATACCTTTTGCAAGTGCCTGCCAACCGGATCGGCCACACCACGTTGAGCCTCTCACAGCTCAAGATCATCCAAGAAGTCATTTCATTGTCGATCTTCATTCCCTTTGCGGTGCTCTACATGCAACAGCCGTTCAAATGGGACTATGTCTGGGCGGCCCTATGCATCCTGGGGGCGGTGTATTTCATGTTCCGCGCCTGAGGCCGGATATTGCCGCGCACCCCATCTACCGGCAGCGGCGGCTCTTGAGTATGGCGCCCCCGAGGCGCAGCTCACCACGCAGTGGCGCGTTACTCTACCGTTTTAGGTTAAAATCACGCATTTACATGATTTTCTCCCGGCCACGTGCATTATGAGCAGCGATAATACGACTCCAGTCACTTCCAATTTCATCCGTTCGATCATCGACGACGACCTCGCCACCGGCAAGCACAAAGGGATCATCACCCGCTTTCCGCCCGAGCCGAATGGCTATCTGCACATCGGCCACGCCAAATCGATCTGCCTGAATTTCGGCCTGGCAGAAGACTACCAGGGCAAGTGCAATCTGCGTTTTGATGACACCAACCCAGAGAAGGAATCCGTCGAATATGCGGAATCCATCCAGGCTGACATCAAGTGGCTGGGCTACCAGTGGGATGGTGAGGTGAAATGGGCATCGGATTACTTCGATCGCCTGTACGCCTTTGCCGAAGACCTGATCCGGGCTGGCAAAGCATTCGTGTGCGAGCTGACGGCTGAGCAGATGCGCGAGTATCGTGGCGATTTCTCCAGGCCAGGTCAGAACAGTCCATATCGCGAGCGTAGCGTGGAGGAAAACCTGGATTTGTTCCGCCGTATGAAGGCGGGTGAATTCCCTGACGGCAGCAGAACCCTGCGCTTGAAGATCGACATGAGCTCGCCCAACCTGAATCTGCGTGACCCGGTGTTCTATCGTATCCGCCGTGCCCACCACATCCGCACTGGTGACAAGTGGTGCATCTACCCGATGTATGACTACACCCACTGCATTTCCGATGCGGTGGAACACATCACCCACAGCCTGTGCACACTCGAATTCGAGGCTCATCGCCCGCTGTATGACTGGGTGCTCGACAATGTCGAGATCGACTGCCACCCGCAGCAGATCGAATTCTCACGCGCCGAGTTGTTATACGCCGTGACCTCGAAGCGCAAATTGAATCAGTTGGTGACTGAGGGCTTGGTTTCCGGCTGGGACGACCCGCGCATGCCTACCGTCTCCGGCATGCGCCGCCGTGGCTACAGCCCAGAGGGCATCCGCCTGTTTGCGCAGCGTTGTGGCATCTCGAAAAGCGAGAACGTGATGGACTACTCGGTGCTGGAAGGTGCCGTGCGGGAGACATTGGAAGCCGGTGCCCCCCGTGTCATGGCCGTGCTCGATCCAATCAAAGTCACCTTGACCAATTTCGAGCCAGGCGTCACCGGCTCGCGCGCCGCGCCTTTCCACCCGCACCACCCGGAATTCGGTGAGCGCGAGGTGCCCATTGCGCCGGTCATCTATATCGATCGAGAGGATTTCGCGGAAGTGCCGCCCGCAGGCTGGCAACGGCTGACGGCAGGTGGTGAGGTACGGCTGCGCTACAGCTATGTGATCAAGTGTGATGAGGTGATCAAAGACGCAGAAGGACGCATCACCGAGCTGAAATGCTCACTCGACCCCGCCACCTTGGGGCAGAACCCGGTTGGGCGCAAAGTGAAAGGCGTCATTCACTGGGTATCGGCAGAACATGCTATTGAAGCGGAGGTGCGCCTGTATGATCGCTTGTTCACCGTGGAACGCCCCGACGCAGTGCGTGGCGAAGGGGGCGAATACGTCGATTTCAAGCAGTTCATCAATCCAAACTCGCTGAAAGTGGTGACCGGCTACGTCGAAGCGTGCGTCAGGGATGCCGCACCGGAGACACGCTATCAGTTTGAACGCATTGGCTATTTCGTGACCGACCGTGACGATCATCTGCCAGGCGGCAAACCTGTGTTCAACCGCACGGTTGGCCTGAAGGATTCCTGGGCCAAACAGGGCTGATTTGGCAGTGGACGCCAGTCCCAGCGCTGAAATAGACTAAGCCGACCGATATGGTCGGCTTTTTTCTTGCAGGCCGTCGAACCAACCGGTTCGATTGATATGATTTCCTGACCCGCCGACTCCATATCACAGGTTTGATGGTTCCGATCCCATCAACCTTTGATCGATGCACAGCCAACGCAACCAGACAATACCAACAATTGGGAGAGACGCATGGCCAAATCCACCCTCATCGCCCTCAGCCTGGGCTTGCTGCTACCCCTCACCAGCCTGGCGAATAGCAACGAATGGGTCAAAACCAGTGACCGCTACACGCAAGCCATATTGGAGATACGCGGCAAATACGATCCTGAAATCGCGTCGTTTGATGGTTTGGAAAGCTATGACACTCAAACTGTTGATTGGGGACCGAATTATCGGCAGCGCCATGCCAAAAGTTTCCGTCAGATTCTCGCCAAGCTGGAACAAGCCAAGAAAACCGAGCGCGACCCACGAGTCCACCAGGATCTGGTCATCCTCACACGCGGCATTGAACGCGACCTGACTGGCAGGCAGCTACAACAAAGCCTGCTCTTGCCTTACTACAACGCCGCCGAGTCGATCTATCATGGCTTGGAGACCTTGCTGCAAGAGCAAAACACGGCAGAACGTAAACAGCGGGCAATCGAGCGCCTGAAGCGCTATATAGGTATGCTACCGGGCAGCCAACCACTGACCGAACAAGCCAAGGCACGCACGCTGGAAGCCTTGCGGCAACCAGGGTTGATCGGGCCCTATCAAGAGGAGCTGGTGCAAGGCATCGACAACACACCGCGCTATCTGGACGGCATTGCCGAGCTGTTCAAGACCGCCAAGCTGACAGGCTGGGAACCCGCCCATGCCACGCTCAGCAAGCAGCTACATGACTATGATCAATGGTTGAAACAGCATCTACAGCCTAGAGCCCGCTCACAGGCCACCCTGCCTGCGGCGATCTACCTGCATCGCCTGCAGGTCAATGGGGTCGATCTGCAACCGGCGGAATTGATCGAGCGCTCTGCGGCCAGCTTTCTGGAAATCCGCGATGAAATGCAGGCCCTGGCCGACCAGATCGCCATTGAACGCAAGCTGCCCAGCAAAGATTATCGCGAGGTATTGCGCATCTTGCTGGCGGAGACACTACCCGCCGATCAAGTTCTGCCCCATTACCAGCAACGCCTGAAGACCATTGAAGCCATCATCAGGCGCGAACGGATCTTGAGCCTGCCGGAGCGCGAAGCCATCATCCGTCTGGCCACCGAAGCGGAGGCGGCAGCCACGCCCTCGGCGCAGATGAAAGCACCGCGCCTGGTCGGCAATACCGGCGAGCGCGGCGAATTCCTGATCCCGTTGCGTAACCCAAATGCCCAAACCGGCGCGGATACCAGCGACGACCTGAACCCCTCTGCATCCTGGACACTGACAGCACATGAGGCCAGGCCAGGACACGAGCTGCAGTTCGCCCGCATGATCGAGACCGGCGTCTCGCTCGCCCGTGCGCTGTTTGCAGAGGACACCGCCAATGTAGAAGGCTGGGCACTGTATAGCGAAGCATTGATCCGCCCCTACATGCCATTGGAAGGCCAGCTGCTGTCGCTGAAGGACAGGATGTTACGAATCGCTCGCGGTTTTCTCGACCCCATGGTCAATACCGGCCAGATCACCCCACAGGAAGCCAAAGCCTTTTTGATGAAGGAAGTGCTGATCTCGGAAGCGTTCGCCCAGCAGGAAGCAGACCGGTACGCATTTCGCGACCCCGGCCAAGCCACCTCCTACTATCATGGATATCTGAAGCTCAGAGCATTGCGCCACCAGACCGAATTCAAGCTCGGCACCCGGTTCGATCAGCAGGCCTTCCATGATTTCATCCTGGCCCAAGGCCTGTTGCCACCGGATCAGCTGACTGAAGCAGTCAAGCGGGCATTCATCCCGCGCTACCAATAAACCCGCCTGTCAGGAAAGGAGCAGCGCATGCGCCCGGTCAGCCTCTTCATTGCCACCAGCCTGGATGGCTATATCGCTCGCGAAGATGGCAGCGTCGATTGGTTGTTTTCAGATCAGGACTACGGATACAGCGCGTTCTACGAACGGGTCGATACAGTCCTGATGGGGCGACACACCTGGCAGCAGGTGCAACAGTTGGGTGCCTACCCATATGCAGGGAAGCCTGGCATCGTATTTTCACATGCACTGTCCGGGACAGATGACCCGGATGTGCAAGTGGTCGTTGACCCGGTCGATACGTGGTTACGTGAACACAAACAGGCGGCGGGCGGCACCATCTGGCTGGTTGGGGGCGCCAAGCTGGTTGATAGTTGCCTACAAGCCGATCTGATAGATGAATTCATCCTGTCGATCCACCCCGTCATCCTCGGGGATGGCATCCCCTTGTTCCGGCCAGGGCATCGCACCCTGCCATTGACATTGATTCATCAGGAGTCATTCGATACCGGATTGATACAACTTACCTACCAGCGCCCTCGCGAATGACCCAAGCCACACGGAGAAGCACTCAGGCCTGAACCCAATCACGCTACAGGAAAAAGCATGCCGCAAATGACAATGAGCGGGTGACTGCTACTGTGCCGTTGCCCCTGCAATGGCTTGTTTGAAATTATTGCTGTGGTCTTCATCGGGCAGAGCATTCCATACAAAAGCCGCGCAGCTCTTTTGATACCCTGCTGCAGACGGCAATGTCTCAGCAGTGATGCTGACGGACTTCGTTGCACCAACACCCATACTCCCCAACTTACACAGCATCGAGCCATGCGGGCCAGACTTCTTGCCAAACGCAAAGCCCAACTGGCAACCTTTAGCAGCTGTCTTGACGCGCATCTCCAAAGGTAGCAGGACATGCAGGGTAACCTCGCGTGCATCATCATCATGATGGTTAAACACGCTGATATCACAGCGGTAAGCAGTGCTCGACACTTCTGTCATCGAGATGTTGGAAATTTGCACGTCGGCTGTCGTAACTTGCGCTTGTGCTTGCGCCAACACCGCCATCAACGACACGACCATCAAAGCTGATTGCGTCATCATCTCCCTCCAGCAAATAGAACCACCCACCCATCAAGAGCCACCACGGGTGCCGCATACCACTTAATGCCACCACCAGCGGCTATGCCAACTACCACAATAGCATATTCCAACCAGAAACCAATCTGACCCACTTTAACCGGTGGTTATCCGGTGACATCACCCCACCCCCGCACCTCAAACATTCATCCATTTCAATAAACCAAGGCGCAAACAATAAAAAGACCATTTCCAATCAATGCTCTTCATTCAAAAAAGCAAAATAAACATATCAACAATCAGATAAGGCATAGCGGTAAAGACACAACGCTCGATAATGACAACGTCAAATCAAGTCTGTTTTTTTCATAGAAAAAAAAGCCAAAAATTTAATAAACTCATGCCATTTGTCTTTAACGAAAAAAATAACGCGGTTTCGAAAAAACATGCAGTAATAAATGCAATGCGTTGTTATATGCATCATGTCTCGCCTACAGCAATTTTCTCAGCGCCACCTCCCCAAGCACTCTTCAAAGTCTGGCGATAAGCCGCGCTGCAATACATCGTGCTACGCATTGATATGCCGCCCAAGCCCGCTGGAAAAAGCCCTGAAAATCAGCTCAACATCCAAACATCCGACTGTTTGCACATAAACAAGCATGAACATCATTTTTTTCACTTTTGGAAGATCCGCCCCCTAGCCAGGCCGAATCCGCCAAAACTCAAATGTCATTACTTGTTAAGAAAACGTTATCCATATAAAATAAATCACTTAGCTGGACTTATGCATACTCCGATGTGCATCAACACCATGCAACGCAGGCATAAGTCCTTATTGAATTGTAAAAAAACGCCGTGGATGCATAGTTTTCATGCAATACCACTTAAGTTCCACTCTGCGATAGTCGCACTTGTATGCAAACAGCATCTCACAGACCTGCCAACTTGCATCTTTTATATACGAACAGATGGGTTGTCTGGGTGGGTGTTTGAACTGATATACCTTAGCTACCGAGTGTTTTTCTCGGCTTTTACCTTCTTGGTACACAAATTTTTGGGAGTGCCCCTCAATGTTGACACCAACACAGCCTCGCCGTTTGTTGTGCGTACTATTAAGTGGTCTTTTTCTGGCCCCAGGCGCATTCGCTGATGATCTCGCACCTCAGATCGATGTGCAGAGCAGCACACAGAGACATGCGGAGCCGCCACGCGAACGGACGCTGTTGCCGCCTAGCGACGCGCAGGCTCAGTACAACCTGACAGAAAGCCGTAAGCCACGTTTTGATCTGATGCCAGCCCATATGCAGGCTCAAGCCTTCGCGCCTACGGATGAATGTAAGGATGTCAACAAGATGGCCCAGTACCGTGGGTCAGCTTTGGCGGACTATCTGGTCAAGCTGCCGGATGTTGAGTGCACTTATGGCTTGTTCTCGCTCAACAGCACCCAGCAAGCTCAGATCTATACACTTGAAAATTATCAAGCCGTTGCCAGCCGACTGAATCAGGAAGCAGCTCGCTATAACAACAGCTCCCGTGCAGTGGCCAATCTGGTGCTCTTCCTGCGTGCAGGTTATTACCTCGCAGATACCGCGCCTGCCACCATGCCGCCTTCCAGCGTTCGTGATCAGATCCGCCCGGCCCTGGTATCCATGATGGATAATCCATCGCTGTTCAAAACCAACTCCGCAGCCAGCAGCACGGCTAGCGAAGTCATGAAGCTGATCACCAATTTGCGTGATGAAGCGTACTTCCTACCTCGTACCAAGCAGCTGATCCGCAAGCTGACCAACTCCCCCAGCAATCCCAAGGCAAGCGACGCATTCAAGAACTACGAAGCAGATGCTGGCTTTACCGGCATGCTGAATATCATGTTCTATGCTCATTACCGCGACGACTCCAAGCGGATGCTGACTCAGGACGACAGCTATATGATGGCGCTGTATGACTTCCTGGTGCAGAACAAGGCTGCGCTGTTGGATAGCAAAGGCTACCAGCTGAGTGATACCGCAAACGAGCTGTTCCGTTTCATGCAGTATCCAAACATGAAGCCTAAGGTCAAACCGCTGCTGAAGAACGTCCTGGCCTCGTCCAGAATGAATGGACCAGACATGCTTGTCTGGCTCGCAGGGGCCAAGGCCGTGGATTATTATGACGCGGCCAACTGTAGCGAATATGGCACCTGCAACTTCAAAGAGAAGTTGATGGATCAAGTGCTGCCTATCCGTCACACATGTAGCCCGACCATTCAGATCCGGGCGCAGGACATGACCGCAGAACAATTGCAGGCTTCTTGCAAGACGTTGAGCGCGGAAGAAAACTATGTCCACACCATGCTGAAGACTCAGCGCAAGCCAGTGGCTGATGACAAGAATTCTGCACTGCAAGTTGTGGTGTTCGATGACTACACCAACTACTCACGCTTCGCCGGCGCCATCTTCGACATCTCTACCAATAACGGTGGTATGTACCTGGAAGGAGATCCATCCAAGGCGGGCAACCAAGCGCGTTTCATTGCCCATGAAGCCTCTTGGGAACGTCCGAAGTTCAGCATCTGGAACCTGGAGCACGAATACGTGCACTATCTGGATGGCCGCTTCGACATGTACGGCAACTTTGGCAAATCTACGGAAAAACCGACAGTCTGGTGGATTGAGGGCATCGCGGAATATCTCTCGCTGCGCAACAAGAACCAAAAAGCGATCGATGTCGCCAAGACTGGCAAGTACAAGCTCAGCCAGATTTTTGGTAATACCTACAGCATGGGCGACTATCAAGATCGAGCCTACCGCTGGGGCTATATGGCAACTCGCTTCATGATGGAACGCCACCGGAACGAAGTCGATACCATCCTGGGCCTGTTCCGCACCGGTAAATATGCTGAATATCAAAGCATGATGGATCGGATCGGCACGCGCTACGACAACGAATTCGCTGATTGGGCGAACCGGGCTACGACCAATGGTGAACCTCCATCACCCACTCCGACACCAACGCCTACACCAACTCCGACCCCGACTCCGACTCCGACTCCGACCAAAGAATGTGCGAGTCGCGCACAGTTGGACAACGGATGTGCGATCAGCAATCTGTCAAGCAACAGCTACACCTATCTGTATCTGTGGGTGCCAGCTGGTGCGACCAATCTGCGCATCAACACCGAAGGCGGCACAGGCGATGTCAGCGCTTACCTGGGTGTCGACAAATGGGCAACACCTACTGACTACCATTACAAATCCACCAATGCCGGCAATAAGGAAAGCATCTCGATTCCGAACCCGACCGGTGGCAAATGGCACTATCTGACTGTGAAGGCAGAGAAGCCATTCAACGGGCTGAAGGCCTGGGCTACTTACACCCAGCCTGTCAAACCTTGATGGCATGAAAACATAAAGCGCCCCTGACCCCAGGCCTGATGGCCTGGGGTTTTTCGCTACCTTGATCATCTAGCACCCCTGCCCACTGCATTACGGAGGCACTTCCATATGGCTTATCCGTCACATGCCTATGCACCGAGCCGCCACGTTGTATCCGATCTGCGCGACACCCTGTTTGTCCAGACGCTGTTTGATCGCCTACCGGATATCGTCTTTTCAGTGAAAGACCTGCAGGGACGGTATGTCGCCATGAGCGAAGCATGCGTGGAACGATGTGGTTTGCAGCACAAGCACGATGCCATCGGCAAAACAGCCCATGATCTGTTCCCTCGGCACATGGCGGATCGCTATGCGGCGCAGGACAGCATTGTATTTTCCAAACACTGTCCGATCATCGACAACCTGGATCTGACCATCTACAACGACCGCCAGCCAGGCTGGTGCTTGTCGAACAAAGAGCCCCTTTTCAATCGCGATGGGCAGTTGATCGGCTTGGTCTGTCTATCCAAGGACTTGACTGAGTTGAGCCGCGATGGACTCATAGATGAGCGTTTTGCGGAGATGATCGACTTCATCCACGCCCATTACCATCAACCACTCTTGCTGGAAGCATTGTCCGACCTGTCGGGCTTATCCGTCGCGCAGCTGGATCGCCGCATGAAACGGGTCTTTCAGATGAGCACCGGTCATTTTGTACGCAAAACCCGCCTGCATGCCGCGACCTACGCCTTGGTCCACACCGATGCCTCTATTGCGGACATCGCTGTTGAATCAGGCTTTTTCGACCAAAGCGCCATGACCCGACTGCTCAAACAGATGACTGGCATGAGCCCAAGGGAATACCGGTTGCTGATGCGTGAAAACATCATCTCGCCAACCCATGCTCAGTAATATGGTGTCAATCAAGCAGTAACAACAGTTTTGACAGGCATTGGTTCAATTCCACTGCCTCATCAGATGACAAGCCGGCCAGGATGCGCCGCTCATTCTCGACATGCGCCTCGACAGCGCGGTTGATCAGATCAAGACCTTCGTCAGTCAACTGCACCATCATGCTGCGCGCATCTTCCTGATTCGGAAAACGGAAAACCAGGCCCCGCCCCTCCAGCCCCTTCAGTCGATGCGTCATGGTGCCAGATGTCACCATCAGCGCAGCCAACAGATCCATGGGTGCCAAGCAGTATGGCGCACCGGAACGGCGCAACGTGGCCAGTACATCGAATTCCCAGGACGACAGGCCATACTGGGCAAAAGTGCCGTCCAATTGTTTCTGCAACAATGCTGCACAGCGCCGGACTCGGCCAATCGGCCCCATCGGGCTGACATCCAGATCAGGCCGTTCCCGATGCCACTGGGCCAGTATCCGATCAACAGCATCTCGTTTCACATTGTCAGTCATTTTTTCTCACAATTATCTTGAGATCAAGATATCTCTTGTTATACTACCTCATATTACCTTGAATTCAAGATATTTCATTGGGTGCCATCATGAACTCACCTAAATGGCTGGACGTACTGATCACCAGTTTCGCCCCGATGATCTGGGGGTCAACCTACCTGGTCACCACCGAATTCCTGCCACCCAGCCGCCCCTTCACAGCAGCGTGCTTTCGAGCCCTGCCTGCCGGCCTGCTGCTGATTCTGCTCAGCAGGCACTGGCCCAAACGTGATGGTTGGAAACGGTTGGTGATCCTGTCGGCCTTGAATATCGGCATATTCCAAGCGTGCCTGTTCATTGCAGCCTACCGCTTACCAGGCGGTCTGGCAGCCGTCATTGGTGCGATACAACCGCTGTTGGTTCTAGGGCTGGGCTGGGGGGTGGACAATCGAAAACCCTCCACCATGGCAGTTGTGGCTACCACCACCAGCATCATCGGCATGGCCGCCCTGCTGCTTTCCCCCAACACACGCTGGGATGGCTTGGGTATCGCTGCGGCTTTTTTCGGTGCAACCTGCATGGCATGTGGAACATTCCTGGCCCGGCGCTGGCATTCCGGCATGCCTATCCAGGCCTTCACCGGCTGGCAGCTTTTTTTGGGTGGCCTTATGTTGGTGCCGGTCGCCGGCTTGATGGACCCCCCCTTACCCAACCTGACCACCCAGAATGTACTTGGCTACACCTATCTTTCAATCTTTGGTGCATTGATCGCATACTTCCTGTGGTTCCGTGGCATTGCCCGTCTACCATCAGTCGCAGCTTCCTCACTCGGGCTGCTCAGTCCAGTCACAGCAGTATTGCTGGGCTGGGCCTTTCTTGAACAGGCCATGCGCGGCCAATCACTGGTCGGACTTGTCGTCGTATTGGCCAGCATCCTGTTGGTGCAGCTGTCCGCAGCGCCCAGCGCACCTTCACAAAAACGGGTCACCATCAGGACCCTGCATGTATCACCACCTGCCTCGCAGCGAGACAGGCGGGCCTAATGCCACATTCACCCCATACATAAAACCAGGCAGCCATCGCTGCCATCTACAATCCGGAGATCAATTATGTCGCTTTCCATCCAGTCCCTGATCGAATCTCGCGTTTCGGTCAACCACTTTGACCCAGCACGCCCGGTAACCGATGCCGACATTCGAGAGCTGGTGCGCCTGGCTACGCGCGCACCATCTGCATTCAATTTCCAGAACTGGAAATTCATCGCAGTCCGCACCCCAGCCGCCAAGGCGCAGCTGAAAGCCATTGCCTACGACCAGCAGAAAGTAGCCGATGCAGCGGTGACCTTTATCATCTGCGGCACACTGGAAGCCCATAAGACCCTGCCACATGCGCTACGCCCTGCGGTTGAAGCAGGCATCATGGATCAAACCGTTGCCGACACCTGGGTGGAATTTGCAACAGCAGCACACCCTGCCAATCCACAATTGCAGCGCGACGAAGCCATCCGCTCCGCATCGCTGGCCGCTATGACCCTGATGCTGGCTGCGGAGGGCATGGGCCTGTCCAGCTGCTCAATGGTTGGCTTCGATGCAGCACAGCTTGCCGACACATTCGAACTGGCTGGTAACGAGATCCCGGTCATGTTGGTCACCGTGGGCTATGCTGCCCCCGGCAATTGGCCACAGAAGCCTCGCAGGCCGGTTGAGGAAGTGATTGCGCTGGTCTGATCCAATCCGGCTGGCGTCGATCCAGATGGTTGACCTGTCGGAAATACACAGAATGGTTGGGCGCCACCTTGGCGCCCATTCCATCACCTCGCCAAACCCATCAAGGTGCACTCAGCATGATGCTGGAGTCAAAACCGACGCGCAGATTGCCCCATAGGCGATTGTCGATGAACACGGGCATATCGATCTCGGTCATGATCTCGCCGGTATCACGCAAATAGGTGTGCAGTAGGAATGGCAAGGTATTGCGTGCCGCACGCAGCCCCGCCTCATCAGAAAAAATGCGCTTGTCACGGCTGTTGACCAGATCTGTCTCGGCGTGGCCGGTCGGTGCTTTTGAATACCAACTATTATGGCTTGGTGCATAGCCTTTGGTATCGACCAGAATCGCGAACTTCCCCCCCGGAATCTGCCTCGCCAATTGGTCGAAATCCAACTGGAAGGCACGGGAAAAAGGCTCATCGTAAGCAGTGCGGAATTTCTGCGGCTGTGTGCCTGCAATCGGCACATAGCGCTGATCAAAGATATCCAGCCCATTGTTGCGCATTTCACGCATCTGGGTGGCCATTTTGTCACGGAAGCCAGCGGTGATCTGGATTGCCTTGTCGAACTCCCCCACTCCCACCACAAACCGGCCAATCAGCTCCTGAACCGCTTCAGATGCTGCGACCAGATCATGGGTCGATGTCTCGGATCGTGTCATCTGGTCTGACACTGCAACAGTCAGCTGATGGATTTCAGATACATTCCGGTTGGTTTCAGCATTACCGGCAGCAATGGCCGACATCCGTTGCGCCATCTCCTGCAGGCTGGCAGCCGCAGTTTCAAAATCACCCACCATCTTCGAGAAATGCTGCGAGGACTTACCCACCACATCCTGAGCTACTGCCGTATCCTCTCGGATCTGGCCGGTCTGCTCCAATGTCCGATTCACCTGATCCAGCATGGAATCAATGTCATTGGTAATGTCATCGGTCGCGTTACGCACCCGCTCCGCAAGCCGCCGCACCTCGTCGGACACCACGGCGAAACCACGCCCCGCCTCCCCCGCACGGGCCGCCTCGATGGCAGCGTTCAACGCCAGCAGATTGGTCTGATCGGAAATCTCCTTGATCAACCCGACGATACTCTTGATCGAACTACTCCGCTCATTCAATGCGCCAACCGTGCTGCTGAAGCTTTCCACCTTGTCGTTGATGGTGGTGATGCGCCCCTCCAGATCCAGCAGCTCCCGATAGGAACCCTTTGCCACCACCATATTGTCATGCGTGGTGTCCGCCAGGGCTTGTGATCGCTGATTGACATAATCGATGCGTTCGGTAGTCTCCATACTGGCCTGATAAACCGCCTGAGCCAGTTTATCCTGCGTATGGGCGCTGACATTGGTATCACGGATATTCCGCAGTGATTTGGCCGACTCCAGTGAGATCTGTACCGTCATCCGCCGCACATTGCTGATGATGTCGCGCAGCTTGCCCAGAAAGCGGTTATGTGCCTCGGACATCTCACGTAGCTCGTCGTAGGTCTTGACTGGGATGTCTTTTGACAAGTCACCCTCACCCGCGCCGATTTCATTGAAGATCGTGATGATTTCCCTGATCGGACGGACGATCAGATAACGCAGATACCAGATCATGAATGTGATGAAGGCCGCTGAAATCACGGTCAGCACGAGCACCAGCCAGAATGCTTCATCCAGCACCCGATTCAGCGATTGCAGCCTATCGGCAGGCAGACCTGCTTGTTTCAAGGCTTGCGAGATATCGCCCGTCACCTGCCAGATCACCCCTAAGACCAGTAGCTGGAACAGGACAATGAACCCAAGGCTGACCAGCTTGCGCGTCAACGTAAAGAAGATGTTACGTTCTACCCACTCATAGGTTCGCCAGAACCAGTCCATTGATTTATCTCCAAAAACATCTTTAATTGAGGGAAGCGCAGCATGCATCAAGGCTGCTGATAGGTAAAACTTTATATTAGAGTTTATTGATATTCGTCAATCTGGGGGGCTGCGTGAATCTATCCAGCATTATTGCCATTTGGATAAAGATAGCCATTCACAAGACATGCCGGATGCCGTATGAAATGCAGTGATCAACCACACATTGACAAGTTACCGGGCACAACGCCCCCCCACATGGGCAGCCGAAAATCACCAACTTCCCGCTACCACAGCCATTCCAGGCACCAACAAGGCCAGCCATCTACCAAATTAGCCCGGATTGATCCTGTTATGTTGCAGACTCAGCCTCGCAAGATAAACCTATTCCATCCAGCCCGCTGGTAAAAATAATATGCGCATATTGCGATTTAAAATTAAATCTGCGCGTCCGACGTGAAATGCGGACTATTTCTCATGCCAGCGCTCTTCGATTTCACGCAATTTCTGCTGAACCTCGGCTTTCTCCAGCGCCCGATTCAGATCCTCAAGCAATTGGCTGGCTCCAAGCGCCCGCTGGCTGACGCCAATCCGGAACTCTGGCCGGGTCGGGGTCAGATCCGGTAATGGCACCATCACGAAACGATCCCGTCCACCATAAGTCCGCAGCTGGGCCGTCAGCGTCGGTATATTTCCAATACAGATATCGGCCAAACCTCGATCCACCGCCCTCAGCGCATCCTGCGCACCATTCATCCACAGCAGAGGAAACTGCTGCAGATTCTGAGCACTCCATCCATCGCCACGATAGCTGGTGATCGAAAACCCCTCCAGGTCTTGCAGATGCCGGATCTGCTCAATTTCATCCAACCGCTTGTTATGGGCTGACGCCAGCAAAGCCAGCTGGATTCGATACATCGGTCGCTTGACGAACCACGCATACTGGCGCCGCGCTTCCGTCTCGACGGTGTAGAAAATATCCGCCTCACCCGCCTCGACCAGACGTTGCGCACGCTTCCATGGATAGGTCTTGACTTCGAGTTGCATGCCGAGACTCTGCTCGACGAGGTATTCCACCTGCTCCACCAGCATGCCATTCGCCTTTTGGCGATCAGTAAAACTCAGTGGTGGGAAGTCTTCCATGAACACAGCGCGCACCACCTCCTTCCCGACAACCACAACAGGTAGCAACATGGCCAGTGAGATACAGCACAGCCAATAACCAAGTCGATGTCTTCGTAGCATGGCAGATCACACCTTACATAACGATACCTACATGATAGACGTGAACGACTTTTTCGTGTTCTTCCAAATCCTGCAAACAAGCGCATTCATTGAGGATTTCTTTTTTTTCTTCACGCTTTCGGGGTTAATCCCAATTCAAGCAGTTGCTCGGGCAGTGTGTAATCGCGATCACATCGGCTCTTTTTGGCCTTGTCGGTGCCGTTTTTTCATTGAAAAACGGGTTGACGATGCCTGAGCCACAATATCTAAAAACTATCGCGGGCGCACCCCACACTGCCGCACGTCGAGTCATTCTATTCCAAGGAAGAGCAACCATGGCCGAACTGCCACCCGACATCGATCCGCAAGAAACGAGCGAATGGCTCGAATCGCTCGATGCCGTCATTGAGAACGAAGGCGAAGAACGCGCGCATTTCCTGATCGAAAAACTGATCGACGAAGCCCGTCAAAAGGGCGCGGACATCCCGTACAGTGCCAACACCCAGTATGTGAACACCATTCCGGTCGGCAAAGAGCCTGCCTTTCCCGGTGACACCACGCTGGAGCACAAGATCCGCGCCTATACCCGCTGGAACGCCATGGCCATGGTCGTGCGCGCCAATAAGAACACCAATGTGGGCGGCCACATTGCCTCGTTTGCCTCAGCAGCCACCTTGTATGATGTCGGCTACAACCATTTCTGGCACGCCCCCTCTGACAACCATGGCGGCGACCTGATCTTCGTCCAAGGCCACTCAGCGCCCGGCGTCTATTCTCGCGCATTCCTGCTCGGTCGCCTGAGCGAAGACCAGATGGACAGCTATCGCCAGGAAGTCGGCGGCAAGGGGCTGTCATCCTATCCGCACCCTTGGTTGATGCCGGATTTCTGGCAATTCCCGACTGTTTCGATGGGCTTGGGGCCGTTAATGGCCATCTACCAGGCACGTTTCATGAAATATCTGCAAGACCGCGGATTGGCACAGACCGATGGTCGCAAAGTCTGGGCATTCTGTGGCGATGGCGAGATGGATGAGCCCGAAAGCCTGGGTGCCATTGGTATGGCAGGCCGCGAAAAGCTCGACAATCTGGTGTTTGTGATCAACTGTAACCTGCAACGCCTGGACGGCCCGGTGCGAGGTAACGGCAAGATCATCCAAGAGCTGGAAGGCGACTTCCGTGGCGCGGGCTGGAATGTGATCAAGCTGATCTGGGGTACCAAGTGGGATGCCCTGTTCGCCCGCGACAAGAAAGGCATTCTCGCCAAGCGCATGATGGAAGTGGTGGATGGTGAATACCAGACGCTGAAATCCAAGGACGGCGCCTATGTCCGTGAGCATTTCTTCAATACGCCTGAGCTCAAGGCACTGGTCAAGGACTGGTCAGACAAGGACATCTGGGAGCTGAACCGTGGTGGCCACGATCCTGCCAAGATCCATGCTGCATTCAAGGCGGCAACGGATTGCAAGGGTCAACCGACCGTCATTCTGGCCAAGACCGTGAAAGGCTACGGCATGGGCCACGCTGGTGAGGCGATGAACATCACCCACCAGCAGAAGAAGATGGATATCGACGCCATCCGGCAATTCCGCGATCGTTTCGACATCCCGGTGCCTGACGACAAGCTGGAAGAAGTGCCCTACGTCAAGTTCGAAGAGGGCTCCAAAGAGCTGGAGTACATGCGCGGGCATCGCATGGCGCTGGGTGGCTATCTACCAGCGCGGCGCTGTAAGTCACATTCGCTGGAAACCCCTGCTCTGTCTACATTTGACTCGCTGTTACAGGCTTCTGGCGAAGGTCGTGAATACTCGACCACCATGGCTTTTGTGCGCATCCTCAATACCCTGCTGAAAGACAAGGCAATCGGCAAATATGTGGTGCCGATCGTGCCGGATGAGTCCCGCACCTTCGGCATGGAAGGCATGTTCCGCCAGTTCGGCATCTGGAGCCAGGTCGGCCAGACCTATGTCCCACAGGATGCCGATCAACTGATGTTCTACAAAGAATCGAAGAACGGCCAGATCCTGCAAGAGGGTATCAACGAGGCTGGCGCGATGTGTGACTGGATTGCGGCAGGCACAAGCTACAGCACCCATGGCGTGCCGATGATTCCGTTCTACATCTATTACTCGATGTTCGGCTTCCAGCGCGTTGGCGACCTGGCCTGGGCGGCTGGTGACATGCGCACCCGTGGCTTCCTGCTGGGCGGCACAGCAGGCCGCACCACATTGAATGGCGAGGGTCTACAGCACGAAGACGGCCATTCGCACCTGATCTCCGGCACCATCCCCAACTGTATCAGCTACGATCCGACCTTCGGTTACGAAGTCGCTGTGATCGTTCAAGACGGCTTGCGCCGCATGTATGCCGAGCAGCAGGATGTGTATTACTACATCACCCTGATGAACGAAAACTATGCGCATCCGGCCATGCCCGCTGGTGCGGAAGCCGGCATCATCAAGGGGATGTACGCCTTCCGCAAGGGGGGCGACGCTTCGCTGCGCGTCCAGCTGTTGGGCTCTGGCACCATCTTCAACGAAGTGATCGAGGCCGCCGCCCTGCTGAAAAATGATTGGGGTGTGGAAGCCGACCTGTGGAGCTGCCCAAGCTTCACGGAATTGGCACGTGACGGCATGGCGACCGAGCGGTGGAATCTGCTGCACCCGACCGACTCGCCGCGCGAATCCCACGTCGAGCAATGCCTCAAAGGCACACAAGGCCCGATCATCGCCGCTACTGACTATATGCGCCTGTACGCGGAACAGATCCGTGCTTATGTGCCTGGAAAATATGTGGTGCTGGGTACCGACGGGTTTGGCCGCTCAGATACTCGCGAGCAGCTGCGCCACTTCTTTGAGGTCAACCGCTACTTCGTCACCATTGCTGCGCTCAAAGCGCTGGCGGACGAAGGCAAGCTCGATCGCGCGAAAGTACTCGAAGCCATGGTCAAATATGGCCTGAATGCCGACAAACCGGCACCTTGGACAGTTTAAGGGGCAACAGGATATGACAATCGAACTGAAAGTCCCTGACATTGGTGGCTTCGCTGATGTTGCAGTGATCGAGGTGGCCGTCAAGGTGGGTGATGTCATCAAGGTGGACGATGCACTGATCACGCTGGAAACCGACAAAGCCACCATGGACGTACCCGCCACCACCGCTGGCGTGGTCAAGGCTGTGAATGTCAAAGTAGGCGACAAAGTCTCGGAAGGCGCCATCATCGTTTTGGTCGATGCTGCCGACACTGCACCTGCACCTGCACCTGCACCTGCACCTGCACCTGCACCTGCACCTGCACCTGCAGCCCAGCCTGCGACGAGCACGGCGGCCAGTGCAAGCCTGGTGGAGGTACGCGTTCCCGACATCGGCAACTTCAGTGGTGTGGATGTGATTGAGGTAGCAGTCAAGGTCGGTGACACCGTCAAAGTGGACGACACATTGATCACCCTGGAAACCGACAAAGCCACCATGGACGTACCCAGCAGCGCTGCCGGCACCGTACAGCATGTCGCAATCAAGGTTGGTGACAAGATATCGCAAGGTGATCTGGTCGTGACAGTGGCCGTGTCAGGCGCAGCCATGGTGGCCGCCGCACCAGCCCCTGCCACTGCGGCATTGCCTCCCAGCCAAGCTGTTGCTCCTGTTGAAAACAAAGCTGCCCCGATTGCCCCAGCACAGCACGCGGCAGCCAAGGTAGATGAGGCAGGTTTCAAGGCGGCCTTCGCCAGCCCCTCGGTTCGCAAATTCGCCCGTGAGCTGGGTGCTGACCTGAGTAAAGTCAAAGGCAGTGGTCCTAAGGGCCGGATTCTGCAGGAAGACGTCAAAACCTTTGTCAAAGGTGTCCTGACCTCGCCCGCTGCCACAGCACCTGCCAGCATGGGCACAGGCGTCGGTCTGGATCTGCTGCCTTGGCCGAAGGTGGATTTTGCCAAATTCGGCCCCGTCGAATCCAAGCCACTATCGCGCATCAAAAAGCTCTCTGGTGCCAATCTGGCTCGTAACTGGGTCATGATTCCACACGTCACACAGTTTGACGAAGCCGACATCACAGAGATGGAGGCCTTCCGTAAGCAGATGAGTGAAGAGCTGAAGAAGCAAGACGTCAAACTGACACCATTGGCTTTCCTGATCAAGGCAGCCGTGGCGGCGCTGAAGAAATATCCGGAATTCAATGCCTCACTCGATGGCGACAATCTGGTATTGAAGCAGTATTTCCACATTGGGTTTGCTGCAGACACCCCCAATGGCTTGGTAGTGCCAGTCATCAAAGATGCTGACAAGAAATCCCTGCTGGAGCTGGCGCAGGAATCTGGCGCGTTGGCGGCCAAGGCACGCGACGGCAAGCTATTGCCGACCGACATGCAGGGCGGCTGCTTCTCGATCTCATCTCTGGGTGGCGTGGGGGGAACGGCCTTCACACCGATCGTGAATGCCCCCGAGGTTGCCATCCTGGGTGTATCGAAATCCGCCATCAAACCCGTCTGGAACGGCAAGGAGTTCGCACCGCGCCTGATGCTGCCACTGAGCCTGAGCTACGATCACCGGGTCATCGACGGTGCATCGGCAGCCCGCTTCACGACCTATCTCGGCCAGGTCTTGGGCGATATCCGCCGCCTGATGCTGTAATACATCGGGTGTCTCGTGGTAGCTGTCGCCCCGACAGCCCCTACAAGACACCCAGTTCACAAGCCGGGCTTGGCCCGGCGTTGAACTTCATTCTTGAAGGATTGCTTGCATGAGCAATGTCATCGAACTCAAAGTACCTGATATCGGTGGTTTCAGCGATGTGGCAGTGATCGAGGTCGCCGTCAAGGTTGGCGACACCATCCAGCTCGACGATGCGCTGATCACACTCGAAACCGACAAAGCCACCATGGATGTCCCCGCCACTGGCACCGGAACGGTCAAAGCCGTTCACGTCGCCGTGGGTGACAAAGTCAGCGAAGGGTCATTGATCCTGACGCTGGAAACCACCAGCGCCAGTCAAAGCGCGGCTGCCCCTGCCGCAGCACCCACCCCAGCCTCCTCCAGCACGGCACCACAACCCGCCAGCCATACAGGCGCAGCCGATCTGAGCTGTGATGTGCTGGTGTTGGGAGCAGGTCCTGGCGGGTATTCAGCCGCATTCCGCTCTGCCGACCTAGGACAGAAGACCATTTTGGTCGAGCGCTATGCCACGCTGGGTGGGGTATGCCTGAATGTCGGCTGCATTCCATCGAAAGCCCTGTTGCACAATGCAGCAGTCATCGATGAAGCCAAGCACTTGGCGGCCAACGGTATCGTATTCGGTGAGCCGACGATCGATCTGGATGCGCTACGCGCCTATAAGCAGAAAGTGGTCGGTAAATTGACCACCGGCTTGGCTGGCATGGCCAAGGCCCGCAAGGTGGAGGTTGTTCGCGGCATCGGTCGCTTCATCGATCCCCACCACCTGGAGGTTGAGCTGACGACCGGTAGCTGCCAAGACAAAACCGGTGACAAGAAAGTCATCCGTTTTGAAAAAGCCATCATTGCTGCGGGCTCTCGCGTCCTCAAGCTGCCGTTCATTCCAGAAGACCCTCGCATCATTGATTCGACCGGTGCGCTGGAACTGAAGCAGATTCCAGGGAAGATGTTGATCATTGGCGGCGGTATCATCGGCCTTGAGATGGGGACGGTCTACTCCACCCTCGGCGCACGTCTTGATGTCGTCGAAATGATGGATGGTCTGATGCAAGGCGCGGATCGTGATCTGGTCAAGGTCTGGCAGAAAGTGAACGAGCATCGCTTCGACCGCATCATGCTGAAAACCAAGACGGTTGCAGTCGAGGCGAAAACCGATGGCATCTGGGTGACCTTCGAAGGTGAGCAGGCCCCTGCCGAGCCCCAGCGCTACGATATGGTGCTGGTTGCAGCGGGCCGTGCGCCCAACGGCAAGCAGATCGGAGCTGACAATGCCGGTGTTGCGGTGACCGATCGTGGCTTCATCGAGGTGGACAAGCAGATGCGCACCAATGTCCCGCATATTTTTGCGATCGGTGATCTGGTTGGTCAACCCATGCTGGCCCATAAAGCCGTGCACGAGGCTCATGTGGCGGCAGAAAACGCCGCTGGCCACAAAGCCTTCTTCGATGCCCGCGTGATCCCCTCCGTTGCCTACACCGACCCGGAAGTTGCCTGGGTGGGCCTCACCGAGGAACAAGCCAAAGCGCAGGGTATCAAGGTAGGCAAATCGGTGTTCCCTTGGGCGGCATCAGGCCGCGCCATTGCCAACGGGCGTGATGAAGGCTTCACCAAACTGATTTTTGATGAAGCCACCCACCGCATCGTCGGCGGGGCCATCGTCGGCACCCATGCTGGCGACATGCTGGGCGAGTTGTGTCTGGCTATTGAAATGGGGTGCGATCCGACCGACATCGGCAAAACCATCCACCCCCACCCAACGCTAGGTGAATCCATCGGCATGGCCGCAGAAGCCTTCGAGGGCGTCTGCACCGATCTCCCACCTCAGCGTAAACGCTAGTCAGCCATGCCTCCAGGGGCAAAAGCCTTGGCTTTTGCCCCGCGCACCGCTACCCTGCCCGCCGCTTCCCATCGAGATATCGCTCATGACCCCACCGAACGAGACACTGGCCGCACCAAACGTCAAGCGTTGGTATATGCGACCACCGGTTTTCGCCGCACTGATCGTCGGTTTGGCAGTCATCGCCTCGATTTTCATCTTGATTTCGCTCAAAGCAGGCCAGCAATTGCTCGTCGGTCTGGTGGCCATCGGCCTGGTTGCCGTCACCGGCCTCACCATGTGGGCATTGCGTCGCCACATCGGGGCACGTGTTCAGGTTGAGTCCGAGCGGGATCACTTTTTCAATCTGTCTCTCGACATGCTGGGCCTGATCGGCCTCGATGGCCAATTCAAACGGGTCAACCCGGCTTTCGAGCGCATCCTGGGCTACAGCAGCGAAGAGCTGTTGAACTCAACTTTTTTCAAATACGTGCACCCTGACGACATCAGCGCAACCCGGGCCGAAACCCGGAAACTGTCTGCAGGTGAGCCCTCTATCTACTTTGAAAACCGTTTTCGCTGTAAAGACGACAGCTACAAATGGCTGGCCTGGGCGGTCAACCCGGAAATCCAGGAAGGCTTGATGTACGCCGTCGCACGGGATGTGACTGACCGTAAAGCGGCAGAACAGGCCTTGCGTGCGGAGTCCTCATTCCGCAAAGCAATGGAGGATTCGCTGTCAACAGGCATGCGCGCCATCGACATGGACGCCCGGATCACCTACGTCAACCCGGCCTTTTGTGAAATGACCGGCTTTTCCGAATCTGAGCTGGTTGGCCATGTACCACCTTACCCCTACTGGCCGGATCAAGGTTACGAGGCTCACCAACACAATTTGGAGCTGACATTCCAAGGTAAAGTGGATCGTGCGGGCTTTGAGCTGATGTTGAGGCGGAAAGACGGCCAGCTCATCTATGTGCTGTTCCATGTCTCCCCACTGATCGACTCGGATGGCAATCAGACCGGGTGGATGGCGGCCATGACCGACATCACCGAACGTCTGCACGCACGTGAGGCGCTGGAAGCCTCGCATGAACGCTTTGTCGCAGTGCTCGACGGGTTGGATGCCGCCGTACTGGTGTCCGATATGGAAAACAACGCTCTGCTGTTCGTCAACGAGCAATACAAAACACTGTACGGCATCGATGCCGCACCCGAAACCGTCTGTGATATCGACCAGCGTCATCGCAATCGCTGGCGCCGACACGGGGTGGCCTTTGACATTGAGGAACAAGACCCCACCAGCGGGCGCTGGTATCACATCCGTAGCCGCGCCATCAAATGGGTAGATGGCCGCACCGTGCGGATGGAAATCTCCACCGATGTCACCGAGCGCAAAGAGACCGAGGAATTGCACCGCCAACAACTGGAGCGCCTGCAAGCCACCTCACGCCTGATCACCATGGGCGAAATGGCCTCGAGCCTTGCCCATGAGTTGAACCAACCACTGGCCGCCATCACCAACTATTGCAACGGTTGCGTCTCCCGCCTGCAAAACCCGACCGTCAAACCAGCCGACCTGCTGCCCGCTATGGAAAAAGCCAGCTTTCAGGCAGAGCGGGCGGGTAAAATCATTCGCCGCATCCGGGAATTCGTCAAAACCAGCGAGCCCAACCGGGAAACCTGTGAAATCGCAGACATCATCGAGGCCTCCATCGGATTTGCTGATATCGATGCCCGTAAGAACAGCGTCAATATCAGCCTGAACCTGGATGAGCAGCTACCGCGCGTCATTGCAGACAAGATCATGATCGAGCAGGTCTTGATCAACCTCGTCCGCAACGCCATCGAGGCCATGCATGCCACCCCGCTAAATGACAGAAACCTGCTGGTACGCGTCATCAGGTTACGCAATGATCAACTGGAAGTCGCCGTCATCGACCGTGGTCACGGCATCGCCCCAGACAAGAAAGCACGACTGTTCGAGCCCTTCTTCACCACCAAGCCACAAGGCATGGGCATGGGCCTCAACATCTGCCGCTCCATCATCGAATTCCATCAGGGACAACTCTGGGTGGAAGACAACCCCGATGGCGGCACCATCTTCCGCTTCACGCTCCCTACCGCCAATTAAGTAGTGCGGGTAGAATAGCCAAACAAAATACTGTAACTTTAATACACACCAAAGGAGACCCAGCATGGACCAAGCCACCGTTTTTGTCGTCGATGATGACGAAGCGATGCGCGATTCGCTGACCTGGCTCCTCGAATCCAAAGGCCTCAAAGTTGCCTGCTATGCTTCCGGTGAAGACTTCATCGCCGCCTATAACCCAGCCATACATGGCTGCCTGGTCGTCGATGTCCGTATGCCCGGCATGAGCGGCCCCGAGCTGCACGAGAAACTCAAAGAACTGAACTACGACATCCCCGTCATCTTCATCACCGGCCATGGCGACGTCCCCATGGCGGTTCGTGCAGTCAAGCGCGGCGCTGTGGACTTTCTCGAAAAACCATTCAATGATCGTGATCTACTGAACACCATTGAACAAAGCATCGAACAAGACCAAACCAATCGCGCAAAAAAAGCACAAAACTCACAGGCCGCCAATCGCCTAGCCAGCCTGACCGCCCGCGAGCGCGAAGTCATGGACTTAGTCTGCGCCGGCAAGCTGAACAAGATCATCGCCGACGAACTTGGCATCAGCATCAAGACTGTTGAAGCACATCGCGCAAAGGTGATGGAAAAAGTTGGAGTGCACTCGGTTGCTGAATTGGTGCAGATTGTGATGGCTAGCAAGCATCAACAGTAAATGCCCATGCTCCAAATAAAACCGCTATGGTCACTGTTCACAGTAGCTGATTTGTGTTGACATCCTGGAATCGGGATTTGATACCTGGATCGGCTAATGTTGAACGATGAACAATGGCTACGAATCGCCGATTTACACCCCGGCAAGCCGACAGACAAAGAGTTTTGTAGAAGCGGCCCTGTACGGACAGCCCTTGGCAGGATTTGCCCAAGACGTTCGGGAATTGGCACTCAGCGTATATCCGATTCGCACGCTGGGAAGTTGGCGGCGTCAGGGGCCGAGTGGCCGAAACCCTGCAGAATAAAGCTGATCCGGGAGAGCCGTTCTTGTCCGCGCCCACCCGCATTCGGCAGGCTCACCCAAGAAAACGGTAGCGATCAAACGATCGCTACCGAGGCGGGCTGACCACCAAGATTCTCGCCAGCATCAATGCGTTGGGTAACCCGCTTCGCCTGATTCTGACCGGAGAGCAAGTCGCCAATGTCACCCAAGGCGCAGCCCTTGTGGAAGGCATTCCAACCACCGCAGTAACTGCTGCCAGGAGTTATGGCAGCAATGAGCTGGTCGAGCGCATCGAAGGCTCTTGCCAACATTACTCCCCGTCGCAACCGGAAGCACAAGCAACCTGTCGATGGGCACACGCCATCTGGTGGTGTGCTTCTTCAATCGCCTAAAGCAGTTCCGTCGTATTGCCACCCAATAAGACAAACTCGTCACTCGATTCAATGCCTTAGTAGCCACCAAATTTCGCGTGCCGCCATTGGTTGAATGAGGGCGCTGCCAGTTGTAATGCATCATCAAATGGCTCTGTTGCACAAATCCCAGGCAGGACGAGTTTCCCCTTTCCCCAAGCGGATTTACGCCACCGCTCTCGTGCACGGACGGCCCTGCATGCTGAAGCGGCTCAAGCTGGCAGCACGCGCTTGCAGCTCTGCCACACGACCATCGAAACGCTGGGCCGTCACCCTCTCTCCTGACCGTTTGAAGCAATACATCTTGGTTTCCACCAAACTGCGACGATGATAGCTGCTCCAGCGTTTCCAGATTGCCTTGCCTAGCCGTTTGGTGGCCCGCAGAATCTCATTCCACGCCAGTACGCCCAGAGCGCTTCCTTTCCACGACCTAGGTGCTGTTGACGTTTTGCAGCGAGGGGGAGATGGAAGGAGTGCAAACCTGCAAGAATAAGGTTCCTACACCAATCCCCTACAGGTTTGCGATGCCCCTGCTCAGCGACGAGCTTTGGCCGAAGCTGGAAAAGATTTTGCTGCAACACGCCATTTACAACAAGCCCCATTTGCGGACGACCGTTGAAGGCATGCTCTATCGCATGCGCGCTGGCTGCCCGTGGCGGGATTTGCCCCGCGCCTTTGGTTGTTGGAATGCCATCTACAAGCGCTTCAACGCTTGGTCGGCAGCTGGGAGAGGGCTGAAAAATCTTCAAAGCCTAGCTGATTGATCCCGATTTTGAGTGGGTATTCCTTGATGGCACCTATGCGAACGCCCATCAGCACAGCACTGGCGCAGCCAGCGATCAACCCGAAGCCATCGGTAAAAGCCGCGCCGGTAACACGAGCAAAATCCACTTGGCAGTCGATGCGCATGGCTTGCCTGTTGCAT